>CAIYSA010000215.1 GCA_903928655.1 uncultured Bacteroidota bacterium | reverse complement strand
GTTTTGAATTAGTGTAAAATTTTATCTTTTACTAACATTAATATAAAGTGCTTCTACATCAATCTCTTTATCATTATTTTTTTTAACTGTAATTATTAATTTATTAGGGTATGCAATTTTCACTACACCTTCTTGGTTTTTATAATTTTCATTTGTAAAATAAACTAAATCACCAGTTTTAAACTTCACATCAGTTGCTTTAGCATTTGCATCAATAACTAAATTATATTCTATTTTATTTGGAAACGCTCTGTAAATTGCTCCATCTCCAAAATCTATTGCCAACCAAACCACTCCAGTCACGATATCCCCAATTAAAGCAGCCATTTTTATTTTTCTAATAAGAGTCACTTTCTGTGTCTCAAAACCGTCGGCTTTAATTTCAACGATTGTTCCCGCTTTTAAACTATTTTTTGAAATCTTAATTTTGCATGGTGCTGTTCCTTCGTAACTGCCATTTACATAAACTTTTGCTGCAACAGGTGAACCGTCTTTTACTTTTACTTTACATTTTGTACCACTAAATATTGTAGCGCAACTACTAAAGAAAAGTATACCAACTAGTGCGATTATTGTTTTTTTCATATTGTTTATTTAAGTTTAAATTCCAAATCAATTTTTATTTCTAAATTTTTTTAAAACGATAGCCATTAATTTTTTTATAACAATTGAAACAAGCATGTTTATTTTAAATAAATGGTAAATAAAAAAGGTTGTTACACATTATAAATAATTCTTAAAAACTATGAAAAAGAATTAAATGTAGTGAAACAACCTCTTTATTTATTTTATAGTAAATCGCATGTAGTAGTTAAGTCATCATAACTTACATTTGAAGTATCTGCAACTAATTCATCATTTAAACTATTCATTTGAATTTCTGTTTGATCACAGCTTGCTTCACCCTGCTTTTCTTTCATTTTTTCTCCCAATGAAACAATTTGTACTGATGATTCAGAAACTCCGTCAACAGTCGCTACTGTTGAACATGAGCAAGAGTGATCTTTTTTACAAGATGTAATAGTTGAAAGACCTGCTAATAATAATGCGCTAAATAATACTTTTTTCATATCTTTTTTGTTTTTATTTTTCGTTTACTCTTTTGGCTTTTCAACTAACGCCCCTTCATTTTAATTGTGCAGGTTCAATGTGTTTTAAATAGAAAATTATTTTTCCTTAAATTGTATAGCATCTGCTTTATCCATATCAATATTTGTAAAAACAATTCCATCTGCTTTAGGATATTCTTTTTTTACTTTTTTAATCATACTGTTAAGCATCTCTTCTGGTTTTCCGCTCCATGCTAGTACTTTTTTTACACTACCTAAGTATTCGTATTCCGTTGTAGGCTTACTCAATAAAAAAATGTAAAGACCTTCTTTTTGGTCTGCAATTGCAGTGCTTTTGTCTGAAATAACCGTAAAAGCTGTTAAAAGTATGACAGTTAAAAATAGACCGATAAATAGTTTTGTTTTCATTTTGCTTTTATTTTTATTTGTTTACTCTTTTGGCTTTTCAACTGCCGCCCCATCATTTTAATTGTGAAGGTTCAATGTGTTTTTAATACCCATACCATAATACTAATTGTAAATTCTTACCTGTTTTAAATACAATACCTTCTTCGTTCACATATCCTATTTTTCTAATTTGAAATGTGTTACGCATCAATATTTTAACATAATTATTAAGGGATAATTTTAAATTTGTTTGACAGTTTGAAATGTCATCCTTTAACTTAATTTTATGCGTTGATTTTTTTACTATTTGCTGTTGCAAATTATTAGTTGAATAGTTTAAGCAAAGCACATTTTTATATTGTGCGCGTGTGTTCAAAAAACACATTACTAATACAATTGTAAAATAGATATTTATTCCTCTCATTCTTGTTTAATAATTCCTATAAAACAAAGAAAATGAAAGAAATTTAATTAAATAATGTGAATTTGTTTACGCTTATTTTTGACAAATAACCGCACTTAAAATCGAAATAAACGATTTAGGAGATTCCTATTTCTGTAATAGTTTTTCTAGAAATTCTTTTTTATTTCTATCAGAAACATCGAGTTTAACATCATTTTCGAGCAAAACATGGTTGCCATCATTTTTCACGTATTGTTTAATCAAGTTCAAATTAACAATATATGATTTGTGAATTCTGTAAAATGTTTCTTTAGGTAATAACTCTTCTATCAATTTAAGAATTTTGCTAGTGATTATTTTTTTACCATTTATTAAATGAATTATTGTATAGCTACTATCAGCTTGGCAATATAAAATATCTGATGTTTTAACCATCGTATAACCTTGGTTATCGGGTAGGGCAATTTTATTAAACTCGCTCGATCGATTCGTCATGTTTTCAATAAGTAATTCTAATCTTTGCTCTTTTAATTCAATTTTTCGTTTGTTTTTAAAACGGCCAACAGCTTCTTGTAATTGCCTAAAATCAATTGGTTTATTTAAATAATCGAGAGCTGCAATTCTAAAGGCTTTAATTGCATATTCTTCATAGGCAGAAGTGAATATTGTTGTGAACGCAGGGTTCTTAAATTTTTCGAATAAGGAAAAGCCATTGCCATTAGGCATTTCAATATCTAAAAAAACAATGTCAGGAACATGTTGATTTATTAATGTTATAGCATCTTCCACATTATTGCCACATGCTAAAATAGTTAGTTCTGGACAGTAGCTTATAATTGTTTTTTTTAAACTTTCTCTTGCTTTTGCTTCGTCATCAATAATAATTACTTTAATCATATGGTTTTAATTTATTGGTATATATAATTCAATTTTAGTTCCAATGGATTCATTCTTTAAATTTTCTAAATCAGTAATAATTACTTGAAATCCTTTTTTAGTATGAATACTATTTAATAATTGTAAACGCTCGTTGGTTATTTCAGTAGCCATTGATTGATGTTTTTTCTCTTTCCAGGCTGAATATTCTTTGGCTTTTTTTCGTCCAATACCATTATCTAAAACTGTACATTTTAAACATTCCGTATCATTTATAAATTCAATTTCAAAAGAAATAGTTAGCAATCCCTTTTCAGTTTTATGCATTAACCCATGACTAATTGCATTTTCAATATAGGGCTGAATAAGCATTGGTGGAATTTTGATGTTATTAAAATATAATTCATCAGGAATATTTAAACTAATTTCGAATTTATTTTCAAAACGCAACTCTTCCATTTTTAAATACAATTTTAAAAATTCAAGTTCCTTTTCAAATGAAATTTCCTTTTGTGTTGAATTTTCTAAAATCATACGCATCATTAAAGCAAAATCTGCTAAATAAATTCGTGCCGTTATATCATCTTTGTTTAACACAATTTCTTGAATAGAATTTAATGTATTGAACATAAAATGCGGATTCATTTGTGCACGCATAGCTTTTAATTCTAATTCAGCTAAACGCTTAAAGTTTTCAGTTTTAATTATTTCTTGCGCTTTTATTTTTTTAATTTGATACCTATTATTTAAAATCGCAGTGCTAAAAAGTACAATTAGTAATACGGGAATAAACCACCAAGTTTGATAGAATGGAGGTGTAATTGTGAAAATATAAGTAGTTGGTTGTGACCATAAGTTTGATGAGTTTGATGTTCGAACACAAAATGTATATGTTCCCGGTGAAATATTAGAATACGTTACGGAATTGTTTTTTGATTCAGGAGACCAATTAGATTCACCATTCATCAATTTCCATTGGTATTTAATGGTTTTAGAATTATTGAAACTTATGGCAATAAAATCAAACGTTAAATGGTTTTTATCAGATGGTAATTTTAATGATAGGGGCATATTAGTCCATTCCATTATACCTTTCGAATAATTTTGCCAATTTGTTTTTTCATAATTCAGTCTTAATCCTTCAAATTGAACTGTTAAATTCGGTTTTTTATAATCTTCAAATAACTTATTATATTCAATCAAGTTACTTCCGCATCCAAAAAGCATATTGCCATTATTTGATTTACAAATGCTATTTATATTGCAAGCTAAATCTAAATTGACTTCATCTGACACATAATTTTTTATTGAAATAATGTTTGAATTATTGTCAAGTGCTATTTTTGAGATACCGTTTCCTGTGCCAATCCAAATTAAATTATTTATTTTATCGTAATAGGAAGATGTTATATAATTAAAAACTAACCCATTTTTTGTCGTATAATTTTTACTCGATTTTCTATCGTACCTTACTAATCCATTGCCATAGGTGCCAATCCAAAGTATGTGATTTTTATCCTCAATTAGTGTAGCAGGAGCTTTGTAATTAAATCCATTTTCAGCACCAACAACCTCTAATTTTCCATTTTTATAAATTACCAAATTTTCTAAATTCGCAAACCAAATATTTTTTTGATAATCTATTATGGCATTTTGTGTCATTACAGCAACAGGATCAGATAAAGAGAAATACGTTGTTATTCCATTTTTTAGTTGAGTAGCATAATTTACTGAGTTAATCCAATATTCTTTAGGGCTTACTTCTAAAATATTATATATTGGATTGTTTACTTCAAAAGTTGTATCAAATGGATAAAATTTATTATTTTGAAATTTATAAACACTTCCATCATTTGTTCCTGCTAATAAAAATGAATCATTCTTAAATAAGGAAGTTATTATTTTTGAGTCCTGCTTGCTATTAGGATAATAGGTGGTTGTTTTTTTATTAGTTACAACTTT
>CAIYSA010000214.1 GCA_903928655.1 uncultured Bacteroidota bacterium | reverse complement strand
TTAACATTATGCAATTCATAAAAAAGAATAGAGGTTATGTAACAAACATTCTATTTTTAAAATGGGATAGATTTTCTCGTAATGTTGCAGAAGCTTATATCACAATTCGTGATTTAAAAAAGATGGGAGTAGAACCTCAATCTATTGAGCAACCATTAGATTTTGAAATTCCTGAAAGTAAAATAATGTTAGCTATTTATCTCGCAGCTCCCGAAGTAGATAATGACAGAAGAGCTTTAAATATTTTTCACGGCATACGCAGAGGAAAAAAAGAAGGTCGTTGGTTAGGTGCTTGCTTAAAGGGTTATATTAATACTCGTGATGAAAACAATCGCCCTATAATAGCACCAGAAGGAGGCAAAAAAGAAGAATTAATCAGGCGTGCTTTTCATGACTTTAGTAGTGGAATTTATAACATAGAAGAACTAAGGTTAAAACTTAATAAGGAAGGATTAAAGAGTAGTAGAAATTCTTTTTGGATGCTATTACGAAACAAAGGATACATTGGTAAAGTATTAGTTCCATCATACAAAGATGAGCCAGCGCAATGGGTAGATGGTGTTCATAAAGCAATTATTGATGAAGAAACATTTTATACTGTTCAAGATATTTTAGATGGAAGAAGAAAAAACCTTCCTAATAAATTTCAAGCAGTAAGAGATGAATTCCCATTAAGAGGTTATTTATTATGTCCTCGATGCAACAGAAATTTAACAGCTTCTGCATCAAGAGGCAGAGCTGGTGGTAAGTTCTTATACTATCATTGTGGAGCTGGTTGTAAGGAAAGACAAAAGGCTCAGGAAACTAATAGTGATTTTTATATTTATTTAATGGAGCATATCGTTAATCCCAAACAAATTATAGAATATGCGAAAATTTTAAAAAGTAACATTAAGAATTTTAATAATATCGAAAAAAAGCAAACTGATAAGATTTCGATTAATATAGCCAAGTTAAAAATGCGTCTAAAAAACGCTAAGGATTTGATGCTTGATGGCGAATTTTCGGCTGCTGATTATAAAAGTATGAAGATTGAAATTGAATATGAGTTGGAAAAATTAACTAGAGAAGTGGTTCAAATACGTCATGGAATTGAAAACTACGATAATAAAATAGATGATTGCCTCGATTTACTATTAAACCTTGATAAATACTACTCAACAAAGAATACGGATATCAAGCAAAAAATAATTGGTTCGGTCTTTCCCGCAAAGTTGGTTTTTTCTAAAAAAAAGTATCGAACCACAAAACTGAATGAATTGGTCACGCTACTTTGCATAACAGACAAGGGATTGGGACAAAAAAAAGGAGGGAAGAAAACTGATTTTTCAGTTTCTTCCCTCCGAGTGGTACCTCCAGGAATCGAACCAGGGACACACAGATTTTCAGTCTGTTGCTCTACCGACTGAGCTAAGGTACCAACATATTCGGGCTGCAAATTTAATAGAAATATTTATACTTCAAAAGAAATATTAAAAAAACTTAAATAGAATTCAAGATATCTAGTATTTACTTACTTTTATAAGCATTGAATTTAGTTATAGACATAGGTAATACACGCATTAAAGCGGCATTGTTTC
>CAIYSA010000213.1 GCA_903928655.1 uncultured Bacteroidota bacterium | reverse complement strand
GTAATCGTTGGTGTGGTATTGACTGTAACAGTTGCTACAGCTGTGTTCGTTGCTATACAACCCAATGCACTCGTTCCTGTTACTGAATACGACGTGTTTACTAATGGACTTACAACATTGCTTCCTGATGAATACGTATATGTACTTGCTCCTGATGGTGTCATTGTGAAGGATTTACCTGAACAAATTACACCTGAGTTGACTGTAATTGTTGGGTTTGGATTTACACTTATACTTAACGTATTAGTATTATTACACAATCCTGGAGAGCTACCAATTACTGTATAAACTGTATTTGCAAGTGGATTAACAGTTACTGTGCTTCCAGTTAATGCACCGGGACTCCAAGTATAATTTGTAGCTCCAGTTGCAATTAAATTACCTGATTGACCTGAACAAAAATTTACCGAAGATGAACTCAAACTTATATTTACTGTTCCTAAGCTATATTTTGCAATAAATATTTTATTAGAAGTAGCATTACTTCTTTCTCCTATTACATAAAAAGAGCAACCAGTTGAATCAACTACGGTTTGCATTGGAATGGCAGTGTATGAGGGAATAGATATTACTACCGAATCTAAAGGTGAGCCTAAGCTGTTAAAAATTTTAACTTTACTTGTACTTGTAACATATATTTTATTATTAATATCTGATGTCATATTTCTATACAATGGTAAGGACCTTGACCAAAGTAAGGCACCAGTGTTGGGATTATAGGCATTGATCATATTGTCTATACTAACAATAATATTGCCATTTTGTAATGCTAGTAAAGAATATGAATTACTATTTAGGCCACCAATTTGTTGCTGCCAAACAATTGCACCTGTTACTCCATTAATTTTCACTAACATCTGTTTTTGGGTGGTTGTGTTATTTCTAACTTGGGATGTCATATAGACATCGCCAGTATTGTCCGTTGTTAATTCATCTATATAATCAGCAATTCCACTATTATCATAATAAATTTGCCATTGTTGAACACCGGCAGGATTTACTTTTCTTAAAACTATATCATAGGTGTTTTGTGTAAATTGAACCGTTTGTCTTTTCCCACTCATAATCGCATTTCCTGTTTTGTCCAATATCATCCTTCCAGGGTAACCATAATACCAATCATAATCTGTAATTACGCTATTCCATTGAGCAACCCCAGCATTATCATAACAAAATAAAGGGTGCTTCATCCCAGTAGATGTTCCCGCATCACTTAATCCATAAACAAATACTCTTCCTGCGTTATCTAATCTCATTAAACTTAAGGCGTCTGTAAACAAATAATTTATTGTTTTTGAAAATTGTAATACACCAGCAGAATTAATTTTGCGAAGATAACCATCCGTTGGTCCTGCATTATAATTTGCACTTTCAGTAAACAAATTATCATTACTATCAAATTCGCAAGAATAGCCTTGTATTCCAGCCTGAGCAAAAACATTTGTATAATTAATAATTCCATTAGAGGCATTTAAAACTCCTGAAAACGGATTACATCCAGATGTTGCTATAAAACCTACCTTAGCGTTATTATTATTTAAGACTATATGATAGCGCTCACCCATCAGCCATTGATTAGTTGTGCAACCACCTGCTGGGGATGATTGTGCTACAATTTGATCAACACTTGTGTTTGTGGTGTTTACAACAGAAAGCCATTGTTGCGTAATTTGTGAATAAATTTTCGAATTTATTACTATAAAAATAAGTAGTAGAATTTTTTTCATAACTTTTCTTAATTATATTTAGTTGTTGGCAATACTTTATTATTTTTTAGAAATTCAAAATTAAGTATCATTACTGAATTGAGGCTGCAGTGATTTAAATAATAGTGTTTAATGTAATAGCATCAAAAAAAGAACAATCTATAGGTTAACAGAATAAAACGATTAACTAGAGTTAACTTCCCGAATTATTATAAAATAAATACTATAAATGGTATTTTAATCATACCATTATCGTTATGCCGGCTATGATTCGGGATCTCTTAAAAGGTTAATTATTATTTCATATAATTCATTTTTTAACCAAAACTTAGATTACATAAATACAACCGCTAGGACTATAGTAATACTATGTGATAAATTGTTATTTTAATACATCATTTTTTGATTTAGGGCATTAGTTTTCTGATGTTAGAAAAATCATCCATAAAGTTCGATAAATCCAACCCGCAGGGCACGAAGCCGGACTTTTTAGAGAAATCTTTAAAAGTTCGGCTTTTGTTTTTGCTCAAATCTGTTGATAATTGAATCATGTATCCGATTACGGAATTTACTTTTGGAGTTCAATAATAGGCGTTTTGAAAAAGTAAATACGGTTAACGAATTTGGTGAGAAATTATTTCTATATTCATAATTCAAATTCAAGCAAATTATGAGTGAGAAATTACCAAGACGACATTTTATTTCACAAATCTCTGTTGCTGTTGTATCTGCATTAGCAATGCCATTAAGCAATTTTTCAAATTCAATTAAAAAAACAAATCTATTAAAAGAAAAAAATATGACTCCAATAATTAAAATAAAACCATTAGGATTTCAATGGGAAACATCTGATCCTTTTTTGTTTTGCGTGCACCACGAAGATAAATTCCCGAAAGGTAATGATGATATGGGGCCTATTACTTCGATGGAAGGTAGACACATGGGCGATGATTTTATTATTAAGGATGGTTTCAGAATGTATCACGGAAAAACTGTACCAGGTTTTCCTGGTCATCCTCACAGAGGTTTTGAAACTATTACAGTTGTGAGGCAAGGGCTTGTTGACCATGCTGATTCACTTGGAGCAGCGGGCCGATATGGTGATGGTGATGTACAATGGATGACTGCAGGAAAAGGTGTTCAACATTCAGAAATGTTTCCATTATTAAATAAAGAAAAAGAAAATCCAATGGAACTTTTTCAAATTTGGCTCAATTTACCCAAGAAAGATAAAATGGTAGAGCCACATTTTAAAATGTTGTGGAGAGATGTAATACCAAAATATGTACATAGTGATAAAAATAAAAAAACAACGACTGTTGAAGTAATTGCAGGTTCTATTGAAAACATAAAAGCCCCATTGCCTCCACCAAATTCGTGGGCAGCAAATAAAACAAACGAAGTTGCAGTTTGGAATATAAAAATGGAAGCTGATTCAAATTGGATTTTGCCAAAAGCATCAGAAGGAATAAATAGAACTCTCTATTTTTATGAAGGTAATTCTTTAGTATTAGCAGGAACAAACATTCCTAAATACAGTGCAGTAGAATTAATTGCAAACACAGAAATAATTTTGGAAGCAGGAAACAAAGAAGTAAGTATTTTAGTATTGCAAGGCAAGCCAATTAATGAACCCGTAATGCAATATGGTCCATTTGTGATGAATACAAAAGATGAAATTAATCAAGCTTTTGAAGATTACCATCAAACACAATTTGGAGGCTGGCCTTGGCCAAAATACGATCAGGTTCATCCAAGGGAAAAAACCAGATTTGCAAAACATGCAGATGGAAAAGAGGAAATTAAACCAAGTTAATTATTAATTAAATTATATTCGAAAATGGATAAGCGTCAGTTTCTTAAAACTTCATCACTAATTGGCATCGGTAGTTTGTTAAGCTTGCCAGGCATAAGTAAATTAATAGAATCTGTATCAAACATTACGCCTGATGTTTTGGCAAAAGATGAAGATGTTTGGGAAGCTTTAAGAAAAAATTATAAGCTAAATCCAGAATACATAAATCTTGAAAATGGATACTATTGTATTCAACCCGAAGAAATACTTGAGGCATACATCAAACACATTCGTGATGTAAATTATCAAGGAGCGTATTATATGCGCACTGTTCAATTCGAGAATAAGAATAAAATGGTTGCTAAATTATCTGAATTGGCTGGCTGCGAAAAAGATGAATTAATAATTACGCGCAACACAACCGAATCTTTAGATATGATTATTGCTGGAATGAATTGGAAAGAAGGTGATGAAGCTATAATGGCCGAACAAGATTATGGCGCTATGTTGGATATGTTTAGCCAAGTTAGTAACCGTTATGGAGTAATAAACAAAATTATTTCCATTCCAAATCACCCAAAATCTGATGAAGAAATTGTTGAATTGTACGCCAATGCCATTACCGCAAACACCAAACTATTAATGGTTTGCCATATGATAAATATTACTGGGCAAATATTACCTATTCGTAAAATATGTGATATGGCACGTAGTAAAGGAGTACTTGTAATGGTTGATGGAGCTCATGCATTTGCACATATACAATTTAAACTACCAGAATTAAATTGTGATTTTTACGGTTGCAGTTTACATAAATGGTTAAGTGTGCCAATAGGTGCAGGTTTTTTATATGTAAAAAAAGAAAATATTTCGAAGGTTTGGCCGCTATTTGCAGAAAGTGGTAGAAAAGAGGATGATATTTTAAGGCTAAATCATACTGGTACAACACCAGTTCATACTGATTTGGCAATTGCTAACGCAATTGATTTCTATAATAAAATTGGGGGGCAAAAAAAAGAAGCTAGATTACGTTATCTTCAGAATTATTGGACAGATAAAGTTAGAGAAATTCCAAATATTATTATTAATACCCCAACTGATAAAATGCGTTCATGTGCCATTGCAAACGTTGGAATCAAAAACATGAAACCTGCCTTACTTGCTGAAACACTTTTTATAAAGTATAAAATTTATACAGTAGCAATTGATACAAAAACGGTAAAAGGTTGCAGAATTACACCAAATGTATTTACAACTACTAACGAATTGGATGAATTAGTAAAGGCGCTAATAGAAATAGCAAAGTAAAAAGCACGATTGACTTTCCAAAGATTTAATTACCTAATAACTGTTTCGAATCAATAGTTTTAGAATCCAAGGCGTCTCTTAAGCCATTTCCTACAAGCATAAACGCAAGTACTAAAACCATTATGGCAATACCTGGCACAAAAGCCAAATAAGCAGAATCAACTAACACATAACCACGATGTGCATTTATCATTTCTCCCCAAGATGGAGTTGGTGGTTGTGCACCAATTCCTAAAAAACTTAGCCCAGCCTCAGTTAATATTGCAGCGGCAAAATTTGAGGCTGCAATAACAATTACAGGCCCCATTACGTTTGGCAAAATATGTTTCATTATAATTCTCATATCTTTAAAACCAAGTGCTCTGGCAGCTTCAACAAATTCTTTTTCTCTGATGCTTAATATTTGCCCTCTAATTAATCGAGCAACATCTACCCACATAGTTAAGCCAACAGCAATAAAAACCTGAACTATTCCTTTTCCTAAAACTAAAGTAATAGCAATAACTAATAATAATGTTGGTATTGACCAAACAACCGAAATTACCCACATAACAACATCATCAATCCAACCTCTAAAATAACCAGCCATTGCGCCTAAAAGAATTCCAATAATTATTGAAATAATAACAGAAATAAACCCAACCGATAAAGAAATGCGAGTTCCAATCATTAATCTACTTAATAAATCTCTACCAGCAAGATCGGTTCCAAGTATAAATGTTTTTGTTTTTAAATGCTCTTGAAGAATTTTAGCTTTAAGTTCTGCAATATTAATATTCAATTTACTACCAGTACTTAATTGATAAAATTCAATTGTGTTTGCAACGCTATCATTTTTAATTGGATAATTATTATTTACATCATAAACTACATCAGCTAAGTTGAAAACTGTTTTGGTGCCATTGTTTGGTGTATTGCCTGTATATTCTTCTACCTCAACATTAAAACCTATAAAAGTGTATTGATAATAAGGTAATGAAGAAAATTCACTAATCTTACCAAATAACATTTTAGAGAAAAAATTTGTATTACGTGGCATTTCATTTTTCTTTATAAGCAAAAATGGAGATGAAAATCCAGGTTTCTTAATGTGTAATTCAGGCTTTTGATCATTGGCAAATGGCGAAGAGTCTGGGGTAATTAAATATCCTAATATTGATATAATAGAAGCAATAATTATTAAAAACAAACCAAACATCCCTAGCTTGTTTTTTTTAAATCGATGCCACGTTTGCTTTGAAAGCGATTCGGATTGAAGATCTATATGTTCTTTTTTAATTT
>CAIYSA010000212.1 GCA_903928655.1 uncultured Bacteroidota bacterium | reverse complement strand
TTTTAGTATTCAATCATATTTACTAATGAGTGTAATCACACCATTTAGTGAATTATTTAAATTAATTTATAATTCTCTTAAACAAAAAAAATGAAAATAAATAAACTATTCATTGCATTAACAGCCCTATCAATTACAGGGTTTTCGCAAACTATAACAATTAGAGATATATCTACACGTGAGCCTTTAGAAAAAGCAGTGATACAAGATAAAAATAACAAACAGGTGTTTACAGATGCAAAAGGAAATGCTGATATTTCATCACTATACAAAGGTGATTCAATTTTGATTTTTTCTTTTGGCTATTCATCAAAAAAATCATTTGTAACTACTGATGCAACAATCTACTTATCTTCTAAATCTGTAAACTTAGACGAAATTGTTTTATCTGCCAACCGAAAATCAGAACATAAAATTGATGTTCCATATTCGATGGAAATTATTAAACAAAAAGATATTGAATTTACAAACCCAGCAACTACTGGCGATTTATTATTAAACACAGGGCAAGTGTTTGTTCAGAAAAGTCAAGCAGGTGGAGGAAGTCCGAGCCTAAGAGGTTTTGAGGCAAACAAAGTGTTGTTGGTTATTGATGGTGTTCGTATGAATAATGCTATTTATAGAGGCGGACATTTGCAAGATGTTATGACAATTGACGCTAATATGCTAGAAAGAACTGAAATTGTTTTTGGCCCATCATCAACCATTTATGGAAGTGATGCCTTAGGCGGTGTTATGCATTTTTATACAAAAAATGCACAATTTAGTACCGACGATAAAATGCTTGTAAAAACAAATGCGATGGTTCGATATGCATCAGCTGCGCAAGAAAAAACGGGTCATTTAGATTTTAATCTTGGTTGGAAAAAATTTGCATCATTAACTAATATTACATTTTCTGATTTTGGAGATTTAAGAAGTGGCTCAAATAAATTAAATGGCTACACAAATGTTTGGGATAGAAATTATTATCAAGATAGGATTAATGAAAGAGATACAATGATAAAAAATTCAGATAATAATATTCAAAAAGGAAGTGGGTATTCTCAAATGGACATTATGCAACGTTTTAATATTAAAACAGGTAAATATGTAACACATAATTTAAATTTTCAATATGGTGCGTCTAGTTTTTTACCACGTTATGATAGGCTAAATGGCGATTATAAAAGTGGTAAATTTAAATTTGCAGAAAATGGTTATGGACCACAAAAAAGAGTATTAGCCGCATACACACTAAATTATGATGGTAAAACAACTATTTCGGATAATGTAAAAGTTATATTAGCTTATCAAAAAATTGATCAAGATAGAGTTACTCGTAATTTTCAAAGTTTAAATCGTAAAACTCAAAGAGAAGATGTAACTGTATTATCTGCAAATGTAGACGCGTTTAAACTGATAAAAGAAAAACACGAGGTTCGTTACGGATTAGAGTTCACAAATAACGATGTACAATCAACAGCAAATTTTAAAAATATTTCTACTAATCTTGAAACACCAGCAGATACTCGTTATGCAGGTGGTGGAAGTAAAATGACAACATTTGCGGCTTATGTTTCTCACTCTTGGGAGTATAGTAAAACTTTAGTAATTACTGATGGAATTCGGTATACTAATACAAGTTTAACAAGTAAATTTACCGATACAACTTTTTTTAAATTCCCATTTACAACAGCTAATCAAAAAAATCAAGCAGTAACTGGTAACTTAGGTTTCACTTGGAAATTAGAAAATGATTACAAAGTTTCGCTATTAGCAAATACAGGGTTTCGCGCTCCAAATGTGGATGATATGAGTAAAGTATTTGAAAGTTCAACTTATGTTGTTGTTCCTAATCCAACTTTAAAACCAGAATACACTTATAATTTTGAAATGGGAATTAGTAAAGTCATACAAGGTCGTTATAAGTTTGATTTAACTGGTTTTTACACTAATTTAACCAATGCATTAGTGGTTGCTGATTATAAATTAAATGGAAGCGATTCAGCAATGTACAACGGTTCAAATACAAAAGTAAAAGCAACACAAAATGCTAATAATGCTTATATTTATGGTGTTTCAGGTGGTGTTCAATTTGATTTTAATGATCATGTTTCTTTTAAAAGCGTATTAAATTATACTTACGGGCGTTATATTGATTCAAAGTTAGATACAGTTATTCCTTTAGATCATATTGCTCCAATGTTTGGACAAACCGCTATTTCCTATAAAGCAAAAGGCTTTGATGGAGAATTTTTTGTTAGATACAACGGTAAAAAAACGTTAGCTGATTATAGTCCAAGTGGAGAAGATAATTTACAATATGCAACTGTAAATGGAATGCCGTCTTGGTTTACATTAAATATTCGTTTAGGGGCTAATCTTACTAAAAACTTACGATTAAATGCAGCTTGTGAAAATATTACTGATAATAGGTACCGTGCATTTGCAAGTGGAATGAATGCTGCCGGAAGAAACTTTATTGTGAGTTTACGCTACAAAATGTAATTTTAAATTTAATTTTTAATTAAAAACGCTCTTCATAATACTATTGAAGGGCGTTTTTTTTGTTATATTTGCCAAGCATTTTAAAAATATATTTATGAAATTTTTACGTTTTTACATTTTATACAGGTTACAAATCATTATAGCTTTAGTAGTTTTAGGGGTATTATCTCATCTTTATCTTGATGCCGTTACTGCTTGGATTTGTTATGTTTTTGCATTTATATCCTTATTATTATATTTTATGATGGGAACAATGCGCGTTGTGCAAGAAGCTGTTAGTGATGGAGACGTTGATTTAGCAATGACTTACATGAATAAAATTAAATTTCCTCGCCTTTTATTTAAACCAATTCGTGCGGGTTATTATATGTTACAAAGTAATTTATCGATGGCCAGTAATGACTTAGATAAGGCAGAAGCTAATATCAGAAAAAGTTTAAAAATAAAATCTAAAATTGTTGGTGATATGGAAGGCGCTAATTTGATGCAATTAGGCTTTATCGAACTTAAAAAAGGAAATACAAAACAAGGGCGTTTGCATTTGATGGAGGCTGTTAAAGCTGGAATTCCTGACAAAGAAAATTTGGCTGCTGCTTATTTGCAATTATGTAATATTGAGGCTCAACGTATGCAATATAAAATTGCAAAACAATATTTTAAAAAGGCTAAAGATTTAAAGCCTAAAAATGAAGAAATAGTTAACCAAGTAAAACAAATGGAAAAGCAAATTAACCGTATGCCTGGTTAATATTTTCGGCTTAACTAAATTTTAAAGAACGCTAACTAGCGTTCTTTTTTTGTTTATACACTTTTCTTTCATCTATTTGTAATATCTTTAAATTATGACAAAACAAGCTATAACCATTCCACAATCAAGTTTTGATTATTTAAATAAATTAAAAAAACATA
>CAIYSA010000211.1 GCA_903928655.1 uncultured Bacteroidota bacterium | reverse complement strand
ATTTCATAAAATAAATAAATTTATTATTATCGGCGAAAACGTTTTATATTTTCATTCTTCTGATGACTCTTATTACGAAGAATGGTTTGAAGATTTGGAAGATGGTTGGATTGTATTTCTCAACTTTAGAGATCATGTGTTAAAAGAATTTAAACATGCTGGGCTCGATTATTTTTTTAATACAGGCGGAGAATTGAACGACATAGAATGGCGTAAATTTTCTCCAGGTCAAGTATTTGGTAATGTAGCAAAAATCATTTCGAAACGGCTTGCGTAAATGTTCAAAAAGTCTCTTCAGAAAAATACAGTTTATAGAAGCAAACATTTATCATATATTTTAGTGACAATTGTTAATTTTAAAGTAATAGTTTTTTTGTAGTTTAGTGGGATGTTTAAAACACTAACTTATTTTATACTCGTTTTATTTTTTCTTTCATGTAAAAGCAAGGTTGAAAAAATAAAACCTAGTATTGAGTCGATTTCAGAGTCGATTTATGCTTCAGGAATCATAAAAAGCAAAAATCAATATCAGGCATTTGCAACCGTGAATGGAATTATTGAAACACTATTTGTAACTGAAGGTGATTCGGTAAAAAAAGGAACACCAATTTTATTAATTTCTAATGAGGCACAACGTTTAAATAAAGATAATGCAGCACTCGCTTCTCAGTTTTCTGACTATAATGCTAATATAGGAAAACTGAAAGAAGCCAAATTATTTATTGAACTAGCTAAAAATAAAATGAAAAATGATTCTCTTTTATTTGTTAGACAAAAAAATCTTTGGCAAGAAAAAATAGGATCACAAGTTGAACTTGAACAGCGAGAGTTAGGAGCGCTAAATTCTAAAACATCCTATTTATCAGCTATCGAAAAATATAATGAACTTAACCGTCAATTAGGATTTAGTTCATCCCAATCAAAAAATAATTTACTCATTTCCAATAAACTGGAAAGTGATTTTACTTTAAAAAGTGAAATTGATGGCATTATATATAGCTTACCAAAATCTAAAGGTGATATTGTTGGATTACAAGCTGCCTTAGCAGTTATAGGAGATGCTAAACATTTTATTTTAGAAATGCAGGTAGACGAATATGATATTTTAAAAATAAAAAAAGGTTTAATCGTCATTGTAAATATGGACAGCTACAAAGGAAAAGTATTTGAAGCCGTAGTAACCAAAATTAATCCTATAATGAATGAGCGCAGTAAAACTTTTATTGTGGAAGCAGAATTTATTCAACAACCAGAAATCCTTTATCCAAACATCACTTTTGAAGCAAGTATTGTAATGAATACAAAAAATAACGCTATGCTGATTCCAAGAAATTATGTTTTAAATGATTCTATTGTTATAAAAAGTAACGGAGAAAAAGTAATAGTAAAGACAGGTTTAAAAGATTATCAAAAAATTGAAATAGTATCTGGAATAAGTGCTAACGATGAACTTATTAAACCTTCAGAATGAATTTTAAATTAATAGCAAATATATCCTTACTACTATTATTAGCTCGCTGGAAACAAACTATGGTTGCAGCTATTGGTGTTACTTTTAGTATAACTATGTTTATAACCTTACTCGGTTTTATGAATGGATTAAACGATTTATTGGATGGACTTATTTTAAATCGCACACCTCATATCCGATTGTTTAATGAAATTCAAGCGTCAAAACTTCAACCTATTGATAAATCTTTAACTTATAAGGATCATCATAATTTCGTAAGCTCTGTTAAACCAAAAAATGAAAGGTTAGAAATATACAATAATGGTGCAATTCTTAATGCATTAAAAAAAGACAAAAGAGTTTTAGGAATAGCACCAAAAATAACAGCACAAGTTTTTTACAATGTAGGTGCAATTGATTTAACTGGAGTAATAAATGGAATAGACGTTGAAGCAGAAAATAGTTTATTTAAATTTAGTGATTACGTTACTACTGGCCATTATATTGATTTAAAAAATATACCGAATAGTATTATTCTTGGTAAAGGCGCTGCTAACAAAATGTTAGCTAATATTGGAGATGTTATTCAAGTTACAACACCGAAAGGAGAACGCATGCAATTAAAAGTAGTAGGTTTTTTTCAGTCAGGTTTACAAGATATTGATAATGTGCAAAGTTATTCATCCATCAATACTACTCAGAAATTATTAGGCGAAACGAATAGTTATGTCACAGATTTACAAATAAAATTAAAAGATATTTTATTAGCACCACAAATAGCAAAAGAATATGAAAAAATATTTGAAGTTGAAGCAATTGATATTCAAACTGCTAATTCTCAATTTGAAACCGGAAGTTCTGTTCGATCTTTAATATCTTATGTTGTTGGCATTACATTATTAATTGTTGCAGGTTTTGGTATTTATAATATTTTGAACATGATGATTTACGAAAAAATGGATTCTATTGCCATTTTAAAAGCAACTGGTTTTTCTGGAAAGGATGTAAATGTAATTTTTATTACAATTGCATTAAGTATAGGCGTTTTTGGCGGTATATTAGGTTTACTATTTGGCTTTGGTGTATCGGAATTAATTGATCAGATACCATTTAATACCGCTGCTTTACCAACAATTAAAACGTATCCGGTAAATTATAATCCGCGATTTTATATTATTGGAGGCATTTTTGCTTTAGTTACAACCTATTTTGCTGGATACTTTCCTGCAAGAAAAGCTAGTAAGGTTGATCCTGTAATCATAATTAGAGGTAAATAATATGAATGGAAATATACTAGAAGCAATAAATATTACTAAATATTTTCATGATCCTTTAACAGTTCAAGTTCTAAAAGATGTAAATTTTTCAGTACAAAAAGGAGAATTTATTTCTGTTATCGGAAAATCAGGTTGTGGAAAGTCCACATTACTTTATATATTATCCACAATGGATACCGATTTTGAAGGAGAATTGCTGATTGATGGTGTAAGTATGCAAAACAAGAAAGAGGCAGAATTAGCAAAAGTAAGGAATGAAAAAATTGGCTTTGTTTTTCAATTTCACTATTTACTCAATGAATTTTCTGTATTAAAAAACGTGATGCTTCCTGGATTAAAATTTGGATTACTTTCAGAAAAAGAAGTTGAACACAATGCTTATGAGAAATTAAAAATTTTAGGGGTTGAAAACGAATCCTTAAAAAAACCAAATCAACTATCTGGTGGGCAAAAACAAAGAGTAGCTATTGCACGTGCACTTATAAATAATCCATTAATAATTATGGGTGACGAACCAACAGGGAACCTTGATAAGAAAAATAGTGAAATTGTTTTTAATATATTTAAAGAGTTAGCAGAAGTCTATAATCAATCTTTATTAATTGTAACTCATGATAATGAATTTGCAAAGCGCACACATCGCATCATTGAAATGGAAGATGGTCAAATTATTAAACTATAAAAAAATGAAAACTTTTTATAGAAACTCCAATAAATGAAATGAAACAATATCGTCTTTTAAACTAAGCAGAAGTAACTTCTATTAAATCCCATTTATTTCCAAAACAATCTTCAAAAACAAGAACTTTTCCGTGTGGTTTTAAACTTGGCTCTTCAACAATGGTAATGTGATGTTGTAACAAATTTTGATAATCTCTTGTGATATCATCCGTATATAAAAATAAAAAAACACGTCCTCCTGTTTGATTACCAATGCTTTTTACTTGCTCTTCGGTAGTTGCTTTAGCTAACAATATACTGCAAGTACCAGAACCATTAGGCCTCACTAACACCCAACGTTTACTATCAGAAAGCTTTGTATCTTCAATTAAATCAAAATGCAATTTTTTTGTATAAAACGCAATGGCTGTATCGTAATCATCTACTAAAATAGTAATGTGTGCCAATTGTTGATTCATGTTTTAAAATTTTGACTTAAACGTATAAAGAACAAATGTATATAATTATCAGTTTTTACTAGTGTTTTAGCATTGTTTGTAACGGTTTGCAGATTGTCGATGGGCGGGCTTTACAGCACAAAAGTTAGTTCGGAGAACTGAACTTTCGGCTACCACAAAAATGTCAAGCGGAGACGAAACCCCGCCTATTGCCAATGTGCTGTTATGCGGTCGTTTTTCTTCTGTTGTTAAGTCTGTCATTTAGTTTCTCGTTATTCTGTTTCTATGTCAATTGCCTTCCAT
>CAIYSA010000210.1 GCA_903928655.1 uncultured Bacteroidota bacterium | reverse complement strand
GGCCTCATTTCCTTTTCTTAAAATAATCTTTTCTGTTTGTGAAATACCACAAAAATAAAGCGTTAAGCAAAAAATGGATATGAATAAATTTGAATTATGCATGTGATGATTTAAATAAATTTAATTTTTTCCAAAGCCTGCTTACTCTTTCAGAAATAAAAGTTTCTATTACTAATAAAAGTAAAGCTGCCATTAAAAAGATTTGAAATTGATCTTCGTAATCGCTATACATTTTACTTTCCATTTGCTTTTTATCAAGTTCTCCTATTTTTGTAAGAATAGCGTCTAAACCAATATCTGCACTACTTGCTTGTACATAAACTCCCTTAGTTGCTTCAGCAATTTCTTGTAAAATTTTAGCGTCTAATTTTGTTACAACTGTATTTCCAGCATTATCCTTTTTGTAACCAACCGAATATCCATCAATCATATTAGGAATGGGTACTCCTTCAGCCGAACCAACGCCAATTGTATGAATAACAATATTTTTCTTAGAAGCTTCCTCAGCTGCTGAAACTGAACTTTCTGTTACCTCTTCATTATTTTCACCATCAGTTATTACAACAATGGCCTTATTTTTCCCTTCATCTTTTCCAAAACTTTCGACAGCTTTATTAATCGCATCAGCAATATTTGTTCCTTGTGTAGGAACAATTTTTGTATTAATACTTTCTAAAAATAATTTGGCAGAACTATAATCAGTTGTAATTGGTAATTGAACGTATGCTTCACCAGCAAAAACAATAATTCCTAAACGATCGCCTTGCAATTTATCAATCATATTTTCAATAGCCATTTTTGCTCTTTCTAAGCGATTTGGTGATAAATCTTGAGCTAACATACTATTTGAAACATCTAAACAAACCATTATATCCGCACCTTCGCGCTTTACTTGTTGCATTTTAGAACCAGTTTGTAAGTTACATAAGCCAAAAATCAAAAATGTAAAACCAATTAAAAATAAAATAAACTTAGTTGTTTTTTTAGCATTTGAAACATCAGGAATTAATTGATTAATTAATCCTAATTCGCCCAATTTTTTAAAATTCTTTTTTGTACGGTAACGATACCATATATAAATAGCTATAAACAATGGCAATAAGCCAAACGCATAAAAGAATATATGATTTTCAAATTTATACATTATGGTATGGCTTTAAAAACAAATCGTTTCAATAAAAATTCAATTAATAAACAAATAGATGCTGCTAAAGCTAATGGTAAAAAATGTTCTGATTTATTACTAAAATTCTTTTCGCTAATAATTGTTTTTTCTAATAAATCAATTTCTTTGTATGTTTTTTCTAAGCTTTCACGATCAGTTGCTCTAAAATATTTTCCACCTGTCATTTTACTAATTTGCGTCATTGTAGCATCATCAATATCAACATCCACATAATCATATTCCATTTCACCATTTGGATACATAGCTACTGGTTGTAGTGCTTTTCCTTTACTACCTACTCCAATGCAATATACTCTTACGCCAAATGTTTTAGCGATTTCGGCAGCTGTTAATGGAGCAATTTCACCAACATTACTTACACCATCCGAAATTAAAATAACAACTTTGCTTTTTGATTTACTATCTTTAACACGGGCTACACCATCTGCTAAACCTAAACCAATAGCAGTTCCTTGATCAAGCATACCAGCATTAATATCACCAAACATATTTTTAATAATTTTATGATCGGTGGTTAACGGACATTGAGTAAATGCTTCACCACTAAAAATTACCAATCCAATTTTATCATTAGGACGCGCATCAATAAAATCACCTAACACTTCTTTAGCAACTTCTAACCGATTTGGTTTAAAATCTTTTGCTAACATTGATAATGAAACGTCTAAGCTCACAACAATATCAATTCCTTCAGTCTTAGTATCTTTCCAACTACTTCTGCTTTGTGGACGAGCAATTGCAAGTATTAAACAAGAAAGTGCTATTAATTTTAATAGAAATAATACATGTCTAAATTTTGCTTTTAAAGATGATTTAATTCCCGTAAATAAATTAAAAGAAGAAAAATTAACTTCTCCTTCATACGTTTTTAATTTATAAATATACCAAGCCAACATAATTGGTATGATTACGAATAACCAAAACCAATGCTTTTCAGCAAATTGTATATCTTTAAAATAATTATGCACCTTTATTTTCGTTGTTAGTTAGTTCTTCCCTCTTAGTTCCGTTTACAAAATCAAAAGCATTATTTAATGTTAAAGTATGTTCTACTTCAATAGGAATTTGTTTTGCAAATTTCACAAAATCAGAAAGCGTTAATATTTGTGTCAATTTAGCTTTACTTTCACTATCAACTACTTGAGATTTAAATACTTTAATAACTTCATCAGAAGTAAGTTCCAAGGCATTAATTTTAAATCGTTCTTCAATATATAAACGCACTGTATCAGCAATTTCAGAATAATATTCTTTTGTTTTATTATCCTTCCAAATAGCTTGTTGTTTAATTTTTTCTAATGTTTCGAGTGCAGTAATGTGAGCAGGAACTTTTGGAGCATCATCAATAACAATTTCAATAGGTCCTTTTTTAGTGAGTTTTCTAATCACAATTATTAATATTATTAGTGCTGCTAAAATTGCTAAACCCCAATAAGCGTAAGGTAAATACCAATGCCAATCAAACGGCTCGTCAAATGGAGCTTTAATATCTTTAACTTTAGTAATAGAAGTATCTGTAGGAACTGAAAGGACTTCAAGCATTAATAATTCTGTTAATTTTTTATTTGCAGTATCTTTATTAATAATAAATTTAAAACTTGGAATGGCATAATATCCAGAATCAAAAGATGTAATTAGCAACTGCATATGTTGCTGAATAATATCTGGATTATTTTTATCAGGAAAAGTTGTATCAATTTTGGTTACACTTAATACTTCAATTTGCTTGATAATAGTATCTTCAAAGCTTGGCCATTCAATAGAAAGATTTTTTTCTAGCTTAGCATTATAATTCAAATAAATATCTAAACGAGTTTGTTCACCTATTCTAATTTTACTCGTATCTAACACTGCATGCACTTCAACTTGTGAAATACTTGCAAATGGCAATAAGCAAAACGCAAATAGAAACGTGATTATATAGTTTATTTTATTCATTAGTCAAATCCTTTTTTTTCTCAAGCCCCTTTTATCTCTTAAATCCCTTTTGTCCCTTAAGTCTCTTTAGTCCCTTAACCCTCTTCCCTTATCTCTTTTTAAATAAATTCATTAATGGTTTAATATAACCTTCGTGAGTAAAAATATTTGTAAAATCAACGCCACTTTTATTAAAAGTATCTTTTAGTTCAGCTTCAAATTTTAGATTATTTACTTTTTGTTGTATTTGAAATTGTTTGCTATTAGTATCAATCCACATAATTTTACCAGTTTCATTATCTTTTAATTTAATTAATCCAACTTCTGGTAAAATACTTTCGTGCACATCATTAATACGCAAAGCAACTAAATCGTGTTTTCTGTTCGCTATTTTCATCGCATCCGAAAAACCATGATTATCAGCAAAATCAGAAATTAAAAAACAAATACTTTTCTTTTTAATAATATTGGTTAAATATTTTAAAGCTAATTCAATATTAGTTCCTTTTTGCTCAGGCTCAATATTTATAAGCTCTCTAATGATTCTTAAAATATGAGATTTTCCTTTTTTGGGTGGAATAAATTTTTCAATTTTATCACTAAAAAATATCACACCAATTTTATCATTATTTTGAGAAGCTGAAAATGCAATTACAGCGCATAACTCAGTAATTAAATCCTGCTTCAATTGTTTTTGAGTGCCAAATTTTCCGCTAGCACTTACATCAACCAAAATCATCACGCTTAATTCGCGTTCCTCTTCAAATACTTTAACGTATGGCGTCCTTAATCTTGCCGTTACATTCCAATCAATTGTTCTAACATCATCACCAGGCGTGTATTCTCGAACTTCGCTAAATGCCATACCGCGTCCTTTAAAAGCAGAGTGATACTCACCAGAAAAAATCTGATTGCTTAACCCTTTGGTTTTAATTTCTATTTTTCTTACTTTTTTAAGTAATTCTGCGGTCTCCAATTTAATTAGTTTTGAGTTTTGAGTGTTTAGTTTTTAATATTTCTGAATTATTAAAAACTAATAACTAAGCACTAATAACTGTTAGGGTACTTCAACAGCATTTAACAATTCATTAATGATTTGCTCAGTTGTAATGTTTTCTGCTTCTGCTTCGTAAGTTAAACCAATACGGTGACGCATAACATCTAAACAAACTGCACGAACATCTTCTGGAATTACATAGCCTCTGCGTTTAATAAATGCATAAGCTTTTGCAGCTAAAGCCAAGTTAATACTGGCACGTGGCGAACCTCCATAAGAAATTAATGGAGCAAATTTTTCTAATTTATAATCTTTTGGGAAACGAGTAGCAAAAACAATATCAATAATGTAGCGTTCAATTTTCTCATCCATATAAACATCTTTCACAACTTCTCTTGCCGTTAAAATATCTTCAGTTTTTAAAACGATGTTTGCTTTTGGCATTCCTTGTCGAGAAATATTTGCAGCTATTACTTTGCGTTCATCTTCTTTTGTAGGATATGTAATGACTACTTTTAACATAAAACGATCCATTTGGGCCTCTGGTAAAGGATACGTTCCCTCCTGCTCTACTGGATTTTGTGTTGCTAAAACTAAAAATGGATTTGGTAATTTAAAAGTTTCATCTCCAATGGTTACTTGCTTTTCTTGCATGGCTTCAAGTAATGCTGATTGCACTTTTGCAGGAGCACGATTAATTTCATCGGCTAAAACAAAGTTTGCAAATATTGGTCCTTTACGAATCGAAAACTGTTCTTGTTTTTGATTGTAAATCATGGTTCCAATTAAATCGGCAGGTAACAAATCAGGCGTAAATTGTATACGACTAAATTTAGCATCAATACATGTTGCTAAGGTATTAATTGCTAATGTTTTTGCTAAGCCCGGCACACCTTCTAATAAAATGTGTCCGTTACTTAATAAGCCAATCAAAAGCCTTTCTACCATGTGTTTTTGACCAATAATAACTTTATCCATCTCGGATGTTAATACATCCACAAATGCACTTTCACGCTGTATGCGTTCATTTAACTCTTTAATATCTACTACCATACTATTTATTTTTTCGATGGCTACAAAGTTAATATTGGTAAGGGTTTCAACTAATTTAGTGTTGTTAATATTTGTTAATCAATTACTGTAAAAGGCTGATTTTATTGACAAAAAAATG
>CAIYSA010000209.1 GCA_903928655.1 uncultured Bacteroidota bacterium | reverse complement strand
TTTCCAAATTAAGAAACCATGTAGTTAATTTATGTATTGCAACAGAAATGGTTTGGCAGAAAGAATTTAAAGAAAATGGAGTCGATCCAAATTTTCCTGAAGATCCACTTTATGTCACGGAAGATGATCGAGAGGATATTTTTGATGATTGTTTAGATGAAGCTCAATTCGACAAAAAAAGTCAATTCGAAAAAATGAAAGAGGAATGGCTGTTTATCTTAGCATTTATTATTATATATTCAATAACTGCCATTTTACTATATTACCTTTTACCAATTCGGCCATTAAAACTCTTTTAATAGTTTTTGAAGGAGAATAAATACAGTTTATTATAATTAAAAAACAAACCATGTTTTGGGAGTGAATACCTATGCAAAAAATTAAAAAATAACCTATGAAACAGATATCTATAAAAACAGAAACATTAACAAATAACGTGTTGTTACAAAGCATTACCAAATTGCACAACAATCATTCTAATTTATATAAAGTGGAATCAACTATAGACGAGTATTGCAATGAACTAAATATAGTTTGTGATTTTTTTGAAGTAGAGCCAAAAATTGCAGTATTATTATCGGTCATTATTTGTGATCAATTAATAGGTGAAGTAAGATATATCCATAAAGTTTTTAAAATCATCGGTTTTTCATCTTTAGAAATAATTAGTTTGAATAATCAAATCAATGATTTAGTAAAACGGTCATGGGTTAAACAATCGCATAAAACCTTTCCTTATGTTAAGGAAACAAAATCAAATCATACAGAATATATTGTTTCTCAACACATATTAAATGCCGTGTTGTGTTTTGACAAAGAACTCCTAGAAAATGATAAGCCTGTAGATTTTACAGATGGTTTAATGAAATTAAGAAATTACATGAAACATTTAGTTGACAGTAATTTATATGAAGACGAAATGTATGATGGTGTGCAACAATTTTTATCGGATTTTAACGAAAATTCATTTTTAAAAGAAATAACAGAATCACAAGAATTATTTTTAGAAGAAAAATTAATTATACTTTGGTTAAGTAGCGAATACATTTTTGATAGAGAGGAATTTGATTTAGATATTGTTTGTGATGTTTTAGGGTTTGATAACAACTATACCTACAATATCAAACAACGCATAAAAAACGATAATAGCGCTTTATTCAGTGCTAATTACCTCAGTTTTATAAATCCTGAATTAGCTGATTTTAGCAGCATAACCTATGGTGATAAAATGCTTGATTTACTTAATAAAAACTGCGTTAAAGTTGAACAAAAAAAAATAAAACATAAATTTTGTCAATTAATTCAACCAGATGACATTGAATTTAAAAATTTATTTTTTAATGACAAACAGCAAAAAGATATTACTAAAATAATAGATATGCTTTCTCCTGAAAAATATAAAAAAATGACTGAAAAATTTAAGTCGCATAAAATGAAGGAAGCATTATCTATCTTGTTTTATGGTTTATCTGGAACCGGTAAAACAGAATTGGTAAAACAAATCGCAAAAAAGCATAATCGACTATTATTGATGGTTGATATTGCTTCTATAAAAAGTATGTGGGTAGGAGAATCTGAAAAAAACATTAAACGTGTTTTTAGAGAATATGCTGAAGCACTAAAGATATGTGATTTAGCGCCTATTTTATTTTTTAATGAAGCGGATGCCATTTTAAATAAACGAAGAAAAATTGAATCATCCTCAGATCAGATGTTGAACTCAATGCAAAACATTTTATTACAATATTTAGAAGATTTTGAAGGCATTTTTATGGCAACAACAAATTACATCAATAATTTGGATGATGCATTTGATAGACGTATTTTTTATAAAAAAGCATTTGTGTTACCAGATGAAAATACACGATTTCAAATACTTCAGGATTTATTTCCTGAATGGCCAAGTGATTGGATAAAAAACATCGCTGCTGATTATGAATTGAGTGGCTCTCAAATTCAGAACATAAAACGTAAGCTTTTGGTTGATTCCATTTTATTTGATTTAGACTATTCGAATAAGGAATTACTATTAAATTACATTGAAGAAGAACTCGGGTTTCGAAAAAAGAATAAGACAGAAATAGGTTTTTTTAAAAACTGAAAAACTTAGAATAATAATTAAATGAAATATAGTTAGACTCTTACAGCTACTTTTATATTGATTAAAAAAAATTAATTTT
>CAIYSA010000208.1 GCA_903928655.1 uncultured Bacteroidota bacterium | reverse complement strand
TAACTCGCCTTTTTCTACTTCTGTTATTACTTGTAATTTAAAGGCGAAACTGTAATCTTTTTGACTACGCTTCTTCCTTTGTTCTGTTTGATTTTTCATCTTTTAAGTTGTTTGTGTGACAACCTATTTCAGGACGAGAGAATTTAACAAAAAAAGCCCTGCATTTGCAGAGCCTTTAATTTTAAAAATATAAATAATTAAGCTGTAACCGCTTCTTCCATATAAGATTCAATTGGAGGGCAAGCACAAACTAAATTTCTATCGCCATATGCGCTATCAACTTTTGCGACACTTGGCCAAAATTTATTGTCACGAACCCAATTTAAAGGATAAGCAGCTTTTTGACGAGAGTATGGCTTTGTCCAGTTATCAGCAACAACTAATTTACACGTGTGTGGTGCATTTTTTATAACGTTATCTACCTTGTCAAAATTACCTTCTTCAATTTCCTTAATTTCTTTTCTGATAGAAATCATCGCTTCACAAAAACGATCTAACTCACCTTTGCTTTCGCTTTCAGTTGGCTCAATCATTAATGTGTCATGTACTGGGAACGAAACTGTAGGAGCATGGAAACCATAATCCATTAAACGTTTTGCCATGTCGCCAACTTCAACACCAGATGGTGCTTTAAAATCGCTACAATCTAAAATCATTTCATGTGCACAACGTCCGTTTTTGCCTGTATATAAAATTTTATAACTGCCTTGTAACAATTCTTTCATGTAGTTAGCATTTAAAATTGCCATCTCTGTTGCTTGTTTTAAGCCTTCAGCGCCTAACATTTTAATGTAGCCATAAGAAATTAATAAAATTAATGCGCTACCATAAGGTGCTGCTGATACTGCAGTAATTCCTTTATCTCCGCTAGTATTAATAATTGTATGAGATGGTAAAAAAGGCACTAATTTTTCAACTACACCAATTGGCCCCATTCCAGGGCCTCCACCACCGTGAGGAATAGCAAATGTTTTATGTAAGTTTAAGTGACACACATCAGCACCAATATTTCCTGGAGAAGTTAATCCAACTTGTGCATTCATATTAGCTCCATCCATATAAACCAATCCACCATTATCATGAATTAATTTTGTGATTTCGGTAATTGATTCTTCGTACACGCCATGAGTTGAAGGATATGTTACCATTAAACATGATAAATTATCTTTATGTAATTCTGCTTTTTCTTTCATGTCAGCAAAATCAATATTTCCTTTATCATCACATTTAGTGATAACAATTTTCATACCTGCCATCGCTGCAGATGCAGGATTTGTACCATGCGCAGAAGATGGAATTAAAGCCACATTGCGATGTGTATTTCCATTTGCAATATGATACGCTCTGATAACCATTAAACCTGTGTATTCGCCTTGAGCACCAGAGTTTGGTTGAAAGCTCATACGAGCAAAACCTGTAATTTCAGATAAATCTTTATTTAATTGCTCAATTAATTCAGTATATCCTTGCGCTTGATTTACCGGAACGAATGGATGAATATTTGCGAATTCAGGCCATGTGATTGGTAATAATTCAGAAGCTGCATTTAATTTCATAGTACAAGAGCCTAAAGAAATCATGGAATGTACTAATGATAAATCTTTATTTTCTAAACGTTTAATATAGCGCATCATTTCGCTTTCACTGTGATAGCTGTTAAATACAGGGTGAGTTAAAAAGTGAGATGTGCGTTTTGAGTGAGAAGAAGAAATTAAATTTGAAGGTGTGTATTTCACTTCTTTTGTCGTGCCCACAAAACAAGAAATTATATCATTTAAATCGACATGTTCAATAGTTTGATCTAAAGAAACTCCAACATGTTTAGTATCAATTAAACGGAAATTAATTTCTTTTGAAACACCCGCCGCCATTACTTTTTCGGCATCACATTCTACAACTATTGTATCGAAATATAATTTTGTTTTAACATTAAGTCCTATTTGCGTCAGAGCTTCAGCAACTGTGTTAGTTGAATTATGAATACTTTGAGCGATAGCTTTAATGCCCTCTTGTCCGTGATACACAGCGTACATACTAGCCATGATAGCTAATAAAGCTTGTGCTGTACATATATTTGAAGTTGCTTTATCACGTTTAATATGTTGTTCACGTGTTTGTAAAGCCATACGTAATGCAGGGTTTCCTTCAGCATCAATTGATACGCCAATAATACGTCCTGGCATTAAACGTTTATAATTTTCTCTACAAGTAAAAAATGCAGCATGCGGTCCACCATAACCCAATGGCACACCAAATCGTTGAGAGTTACCAACTACACAATCTGCTCCCCATTCGCCTGGAGGAGTTAATAATGCTAATGCTAATAAATCAGTAGCAACTACAACTTGAATTTCTTTAGAGTGCGCGTTATCTATAAATTTAGTATAGTCATTTACTTCGCCATTAATATCTGGATATTGAATTAAGGCACCAAAAAATGAATCATCTAACGAAACAGTATTTGCATCACCAATAACCAATTCAATACTATATGGCACAGCGCGAGTTCTAACTACATCAATGGTTTGAGGAAAGACAGTATTACTGATGAAAAATTTATTACCACCGTTTTTTATTTTGTCCTTACTACGGTTACTATAAAACATAAATAAAGCTTCAGCAGCTGCAGTTGCTTCATCTAATAAAGAAGCATTTGCAATTGGCATAGCTGTTAAATCCATCACCATTGTTTGGAAATTTAAAATTGCTTCTAAACGACCTTGAGCAATTTCTGCTTGGTATGGAGTATATGCAGTATACCAGCCTGGATTTTCTAAAACGTTACGCTGAATAACAGCTGGTAAAATATTGTTATAATACCCTAATCCGATATAAGAACGAAATGTCTTATTTTTTGCACCAAGCGATTTTAAATGCTTAGAATATTGATACTCACTCATGGCTGGAGCTACTTGTAATGGCTGCTTTAAGCGAATGCCAGGAGGCACTGTTTGGTTTATTAATTCATCAACAGATGCAACACCAATTTTGGCAAGCATTTGTTTAATTTCTTTTTCACGTGGACCGTTATGACGGGTAACAAATTTATCTGTTGTCATGTGTATGTTTTTAGAGATGCTAAATTTAATAAAAAATAGAATTCTATTGTAACGTATTTTTCAACCGATTGTTTATAAAATAAGTAGTCAATTTGTGTTGAAAAATTTAATATTTATGTAATATAAACTTTATATTAGATTAAATTTTAAATACTAAAAATTATGTTAAAAAAAATACTTACTTTTTCCGCATTAGTCATTTCATTCAATTTGACTTTTGCGCAAGCTATTCTTTACACTAGCGCGCCTTTATACGATGGATCTACAACAGGAGTTAGAGCTCCAAACGGGACATCGGCGCATGCTTATTTGAGAGCATCGACGCTTGTATTAGCTAGCGAGCTAACTGGTATTGCTCCTGGCACAATACTTTCAAAATTTGGATTTACTTTAGATGTTGGAGCGGCAACTGTAGCGCCCGTTGGAAATTTTACAGTTTATCTCCAAAACACAACGGATATTCTTTATAGTAAAGGAACTACCTTTACAACAGCGATAATAGGGATGACAAGTGTATATTCTAGTACGGTTTCAATTCCTATTTCAGTTTCAACCACATCTTATGTTGTAAATTTAAGTACACCTTTTGTTTATACAGGAGGAGGTATTTATGTTGCTTACGATTGGTATTGCCCAGGCCCATACTCATCTGTTTCAGCTGTTTATAGAGCTAATTCAACAGGTCTTCTATCAGGGCTTGTTTCTGCGGCTACAGCTTCTACAGGTGTTGCACCACCAGCAACTTTAGTGGCTTCAAGTTTTAGACCTAATTTTCTTTTTGGAGCCACAAATACTTACACTAATGAAATTGAAGTAGTAGGTATTGAAGCACCGGGAAAAATTTCTTCAACTTTTAATACTCCTCATGTAATTAAAGCCCTTATTAGAAATAATAGCGCCATTACTAACACGAATATTCCAGTAAGTCTAAATGTAACAGGAGCTAATTCTTTTACTAACAATATTATTATTTCTAGTTTAACCGCAGGCGCTTCAACGTTAGTTACTTTTTCATCGTTTAATCCTCTTATTAATGGCATAAACACATTGTCTGTTTCGGTTAGCGCTGATGAAAAAAATACAAATAATTCAGCAACTTATTCGCAAAGTGTAACTTGTAGCGAATCTGCAATTAACCCTGCTTTGGCAAATTACACTTTAGGTGCAATCGGTTTTAATACCAGCGGTGGAATTATTGCTGTTAATTATGCAAATCCAGTTGCATCGGAATTAAAATCAATTAGAGTTGGAATAAGCACTAATACTGCTTCTGTTGGAAATCCTGTTTACGGGGTTTTATTAGACGCAACAGGAACTATTTTAGCAACAACTAATACATTAACTATTTCAAGCCCTAATTTAGGAACATTTCAAGCATTAAATTTTGCAACAAATCAAAGCCTTACAGCATCAACTAATTATTACTTAGGATTTGCGCAAACTACAAATTCAGTAGTTGGGTATTTTCCAATTGGAGCATATAATACAACTTATGTAGCTTATGCCAACTATGGAACAACTGCATTAACTGGTGGCTTAATAGCACCATTAACAAGTAATCTTGGGTATTTTGCAATAGAAGGTGTTTTTGAAACAAAATTAAATCTTACAGTTAATAGTGGAACAATTTGTGCAGGTAATTCATTTACAATGGTGCCGAGTGGTGCTAGTACGTATACTTTTTCTGGAGGTTCAGCAATTGTAACACCTACAGCAACTTCAGGCTATTCAATAACGGGTACAAATTCCAATGGTTGCGTAGGGGCTAATTCAGCAATTAGCAATATTACTGTAAATCCTGCGCCAGTGATTATACCTGGCTCGGGTTCAGTTTGTATAGGAGGGTCATGGACAATTACTCCAACAGGAGCAGTTACTTATACATATTCAAGTGGTTCAGTAATAATTACTCCTACAGCAAATATATCCTATACTGTTTCAGGTTCAAGTGCAGCGGGTTGTACAAATACGGCAGTAGGTTCATTAACCGTAAATTCAATACCAACAATTACTGCTAATAGTGGAACAATTTGTTCTGGTAGCTCATTTACAATTTCAGGAAGCGGAGCAAGTACTTATAGTTATTCTAGTGGAAGTGTTGTAAGTCCAACAGCAACAGCAACATATACAGTAACAGGTACAAACACATTAGGTTGTATAGGTAGTGCCTTAAGTTCAGTTGCAGTAAATGCATTGCCAGTTGTTTCAGCAATTGCTTCTAATACATTAATATGTTTAGGAGGTACCGCTATATTAACGGCATCTACAACTGCAATGTCTTATACATGGAATACAGGAGCGACAACGATATCGGTTTCAGTTTCTCCTACAGTTAGTTCAACCTACACAGTTAATGTTTCTAATGCTGCAGCTTGTCAAGCATCATCAACGGTTGTGGTTAATGTAATTCCTTGTACAAGCATATACGAATTTTTCGAAAATTCTATTTCGCTTTATCCTAATCCTAATAATGGTTTAATAAACATCAGTTTAACTTCTGAATTAGCTCAACATTCATCATTAGAAATTTATGATGCAATTGGTAAATTAATTATTAAACAAGTTTTAGCTAATGAATTAAATGCTATTAATATATCTAATTTAAATAATGGTATTTACTTATTTAAAGTATTAAATAACAGTAGCATAATTAAAATTGGAAAATTAATTAAAGAATAAGTTTTAGTTTATGTTTTTATTTTAAACTCCCACTTGTATTGCAAGTGGGAGTTTTTAAATAGTGTTGTTTAGTAAACTAAAAATTGTCCTAATTAAAAAAAAATTTATTATTTAATAATTGTTCTTCCTAAAATTTTATTAACACGTTTCTTTTGTATTTCAAGTTGCATTAAGTATTTAAATACATCTTCGTTTTCAAATGGATCAGCAGTTTTTAAATTCTCTTTTGCTGAAAAAATAATAGTATTTAAACGCCTGTCTTTTAAACTAAACAAACGATGCTCAATCCCTTTTTTTAGAGAGTGGATTTCCATTGGAACATCAACTCCAAATTTACCCCAACCTGGACTTACAACGTCAGAAAACGAGGCTATATTAAGAGCGAACTGAGAAATAACTGGATTTTGATGGTTTAAAAAAGTTTGTGTAGTTGGTATGTTTTCTTGCTCTAAATAATGTTGACATTCATCTAACACTAGTTGGTACATTGGATTAATAAATTGCAAATTATCTCGCCATAATTCAAAAATAATAAATTCGCAAACTGTTAATTGAAAAGATTGTTGAATGCTGTCAGAATCCTCCGCGTCAATTTCAATTAATACATTTCCATATTGCATCATCATTGATAATAATTCTTTTTCTTCATTATCTAATACAACATCTTTTATTTGCTCTTCTTCTGGATAATAATCTTCGGGAGGAGCTTCATTTACTGGATAGTTTGGTGATGGTGTATTGTTTTTATTGCCTTTTTTTCGAATGATTTTATTAATTTCTATTTGAAGAATTTGTTCTCCAATATCCATTATTTTAGAACATTCTTTTACATAAACAGAACGGTTAATAGCGTCAGGAATAACAGCGATACTTTCAACAATATCTTTAATTAATTCAGCTCTTTTTATAGGATCATTTTCTGCTTCTTTGTAAAGTAAACTTGTTTTAAATGAAATAAAATCTTTGCTATTTAATTTGATGAATTCTTTAAATTCGTCATTAGTTACTTTTTTACTATAAGAATCCGGATCGTCTCCATCAGGAAATAATAAAACGCGAACATTCATTCCTTCTTCTAAAATCAAATCAATTCCCCTGAAACTAGCTTTAATTCCAGCTAAATCTCCATCATATAAAATGGTGATGTTTTTTGTGAAACGATGTATTAATTTTATTTGTTCAACTGTTAATGATGTTCCGCTTGATGCTACTACATTTTCTATTCCTGATTGATGCATTGAAATTACATCCGTGTATCCTTCAACTAAGTAGCAATTATCATCTTGTATAATTGTTTTTTTTGCTTGAAACAATCCGTAAAGCGTTTTACTTTTGTCGTAAATATCGGTTTGCGGTGAGTTTATATACTTGGCTTGTTTTTTATCGTTTGTTAAAATTCGTCCGCCAAAACCAATTACTTTTCCAGTTATGTTATGAATAGGAAACATAACTCTTCCTGTGTATCTGTCAAAAATATCTGCTACGGTAATCGGACTTCCTTCAACGTGATTATTTGATAAAATAGACATCCCTGTCTTTACTAAATAATCAGGCTTATAACTATTTTTTACAGCAGTTTCTGAGAATCGCCTTCTTTCTTCTGAACTATAACCCAATTGAAATTTATCAATAGTTACTTGAGAAAAACCACGTTCAATAAAATAACCCAAACCAATTGAACGGCCTAAATCATCATTCAATAATAAATCTGTGTAATATTTTTGAGCATATTGCATAACGATATACAAGCTCTCCTTTTCATTTTGTTGTGCTTTTTCTTCGTTTGTAATTTCTTTTTCTACAATTTCAATTCCATATTTATTTGCTAAATACCTTAACGCATCAGGATAAGATAAACTCTCATGATCCATAACGAAATTGACAGCCGTACCAGATTTGCTACAACCGAAACATTTGTAAATTCCTTTTGCTGGGGAAACTGTAAATGAAGGTGATTTTTCACCATGAAAAGGACAAAGTCCTAATAAATTGGCGCCTCGTTTTTTTAAAGTAATAAAATCTCCAATAACATCCTCAACACGAGCTGCATCAATAATTTTATCTATGGTAAACTTTGGAATCATTTAAATTACCATTTACACTTACAACTTGGAGACATATAAACTATGCTTTTTGGGAGCAAACTATTTATATATAATTGAGTTTCATCACTAATCAAAATATTTCTGAGATCAAGAACTTTAAGAGATTTTAGATTTTTTAAAGTTGCAGGATATTCATCAAAATTATTACTCCAAGCATCTAAAATTTCAAGGCTCTCTAAATTTCCAATTTGAGGCGGCAAGGCACTTAAATCATTTTGATTAATATTTAAAAATTTTAAATGCGATAGTTTGCCAATTTGATATGGCAATTTTTTCAGCCCTGTTTTACTGCAAGCAAAATACTGAAGTTGACTTAAAACAAAAATACTATCTGGCAGTTCTGAAATACTATTTTTACTAATATCTAAATACTGTAAATTTTTAAATAGAAGGATTTCTTTAGGAAATGATTTTAAATGATTTTTACGTAAAACTAATTTTATTACACCGTCAGGATTTTTCATAGCCTCAATAATATCAACATGCCCAGTTAGAGTGTCTAAAGTTAAAGAATCTAATAACTGTGCGTTAGCAATATTTAAAAATAAACTAAATACAATTAACAGAATACTTTTTTTAAAGTATGAAGTTTTATGAGGGTTAAACGATTTTTTCACAAGCAATTTTGTCCTTAGCTAATTGTTCTTTGAGTTCATCTAAGTTAGCAAATTTTACTTCATTTCTTAAATGTTTAATAAATTCTATTTTAATGATTTTACCATAAATATCTTTGTAAAAATCAAAAATATTAACTTCAATTTTTTGAATTCTATCGCTATCAGTTGTTGGGTTGCAACCAACATTCAGCATTCCTTTAAATTCAATTTGGTCAATAATAATATTTACAGCGTAAACACCTGTTTTTGGCTTAATTTTATCAAGGTCTAGTAATTCGATATTTGCAGTTGGATAACCAATTGTTCTTCCGAGTTGTTTACCTTTTATAACCATCCCCGACATAAAAAAAGAATACCCTAAAAAACTATTTGCCACTTCAATTTCACCTTCTTCAATAGCTTTTCGAATACGAGTACTACTTATATTTAATTGATTTATTTCTTGAGCTGGTATTTCAATTAAATCGAAATTATAGTTACTTGAAACTTGTTTTAATGTTTCAATGTTTCCTTCACGATTACTCCCAAAACGATGGTCGTAGCCAATAACTAAAGTTTTTGTTTTAAGTGTTTCTGATATTATGTTTGAAATATAATCTTCAGCACTCTTTTTAGAAAACTCTATTGTAAAAGGAAATACAAGTACATTGTCAATCCCAAATTGTTTTAATAATTCGCATTTTTCTTGTGTGGTTGTAATTAGTTTTAAATCGCGTTGTTCTGGAAATAAAACTTTTCGGGGATGAGGATCAAACGTAAATAAAAGTGTTTCGCCTCCATTTTTATTTTTAAGTTCAACAAGTTTTTTGAGTATTTTTTGATGCCCTAAATGCACACCATCAAAAGTGCCAATAGTTACAATGGTATCCTTTAAATCACTTGTTTCTGATATGTTATGAAATATGCGCACAAAAATTAGACGCTAAAGATACAATTAAAACACCTTAACGCTACCGTTTTTAATAATATAATCAACCCCATTAATGCTAAATTTTTTGCCAGTGCTTTGCTTCATTAAATCAGTGATATCTTGTTCAATAGTGTGCACAGAGCCTTTCGTTTTATAAGCGATGTTTAAGTAATCTTCACTAATTTCCATACCCTCGTAAACACCACATAATATAACCCGAACAGGCACTTTAATTCGCGCAAGCATTTTAATGTCACGCGCTTTGGCCCAATTATCCGCTATTAAAATCACATCATCTACTTTTCCACTTTTGTTTAATCCAAACATAATTGCTTCAACTGGATTTTCTGGAGCGTCTCCGCCAGCACCTTTTTTTATGGTTAATTCCATTGTTGCAATAAGTTGCTCGCAGGTTTTAGCTCTGCAATAGTAAATACCACCTGTTGCTCCAATTTTCTTTTGTTCGTCTGATTTTTTATCACCATCATTAAAAAAAGTAAAGTGCTGACTTACACTATCTTTAATAAAATGTAATTTTAACCAAGTATTTAGTTGTTGTGCATAAGGATACATACTACCTGTTAAATCAGCTACAATAAGTTTATTTTTCCACTTAGTATTACGTTTAAAGACATTAAAAATTACATTATTTGCTGTATCCTCAACATTTGCTTTTAAATCGGCATCACTTTCTGTTGATCTGCTTTCAAAAGAGAAATTCCCTTTTTTATCATACACTTTATAGTACCCATTTAAATTGCCTTTTTTGAATGTGCCTTCTGCTTTAATATTACCGTTAGGATAATAGGACAGTTCTAGACCTTCTTTTATGCCATTTTTAAAAGTTTCAAAAAAATCTTTTTTACATTTTTTAGAATAATTAATGCATGGTCCTTCAAGTTTGCCATCTTTATAGTAGGCTTCTTGTTCAACGCAATCTGGTAAATCAAACCATTTAATTTCTAAGCCTTGCTTTTTATTATTTTTATAAATTACTTCTGATTTTAAATCCCCGTTTGCCCAAAATTCTTTCCAAACACCTTGTTTTAAGCTATCTTTATCAAGTAAATTAATTGTATCGTTTTCGTAAACTTTATAGTTTAAAAATGATTGGGCTTTAAAATTGCTATAGTTTAGCAATAAACAACCAAAATATATATATGTAGTAAGTAGTGTTTTCAATGCTTAAAATTGATTAAATTTGTTGTCATTATCAAATTATTATGTTAGAAAAAATAAACATTCTTTTGGCAGAAGTAGAAGAGTTTGCTGCACAAAGTAAGGAACACGTTGAGGAATATAGAATTAAATGGTTAAGTAAAAAAGGCCAGGTTACTGCCTTATTTGATGATTTTAAAGCAGTAGCGCCTGAAATTAAAAGAGAAGTTGGTCAAAAACTCAATGAACTTAAGGTAAAAGCTCAAGATAAAATCAACGAATTAAAGGAAAAATACGAAGCTAGCTCAGAATCTGAGGTTTCTTCTGATATTGATCTAACTGCACCTTCTGATCCAAGTATTTCAGTAGGTTCACGTCATCCATTATCTATTGTGAAAAATCAAATTATTGATGTGTTTGCTCGTATTGGCTTTACGGTTAGTGATGGCAGAGAAATTGAAGATGATTGGCATAATTTTACAGCTTTAAACACTCCTGAAAATCATCCGGCGCGTGATATGCAGGATACTTTTTATGTGAATATTAATCCTGAAATGGTTTTGCGTACGCAAACATCATCGGTTCAGGTTCATGTAATGGAGAATCAAAAGCCACCTATCAGAACGATATCTCCTGGTAGAGTATACCGTAATGAAGCGATTAGTGCACGTGCACATTGTCAGTTTCATCAGATTGAAGGATTGTATATTGATGAAAATGTTTCGTTTGCTGATTTAAAACAAACTTTAAATTTCTTTGCAAAAGAATTATTTGGTACTGAAACAAAAATTAGAATGCGTCCAAGTTATTTTCCTTTTACTGAACCAAGTGCTGAGGTTGACATTAGTTGCACACTTTGTAAAGGTGATGGCTGTAATGTTTGTAAACATACTGGTTGGGTAGAGATATTGGGTTGTGGTATGGTTGATCCGCAAGTACTTGATAATTGTGGGATTGATAGTAGTAAATATAGTGGTTTTGCCTTTGGAATGGGAATTGAACGGATCACCATGCTAAAATACAGAGTGAAAGATTTGCGTTTGTTTTTTGAAAATGATGTTCGCTTTTTAAAACAATTCTCTGGAGAATAATTTTTAACACATAGACACATAGTTTTGGAATTAACACAAACATATTTAGATAATTTAACCTATGAAGTAGTTGGTGCTGCAATCGAAGTTCATAAAAATATAGGTAGTGGTTTGTTAGAGAGTGTTTATCACGAATGTATTAAAGAAGAACTCAAGCATAGAAAAATAAATTTTCTAACAGAGATGAAAATTCCTCTAAAGTATAAAGAATGTATTTTGGATATAGATTTTAGATGTGACTTATTTGTTGAGAATTGTCTGGTAGTTGAATTAAAAGCTGTAACAGAAATGACTAAAATTTTTGATGCACAGCTTCTAACATATATGAAATTATTACAAGCACCTAAAGGTATTATAATCAATTTTAATTGCTCGCATATTTTTAAAGATGGTCAGAGAACTTATGTAAATGAATATTTTAAATTATTATCAAAAAGTTAAAACTATGTGCCTATGTGTTTAATGTCTTTTTTAATAAAGTAAATGGAAAAAAAATCTCGAAAGGAGAATATTTTAACAATGCTTGATACTGAACCTCAAGATGTGTTTTTGAATTATGCTTTGGCAATGGAGTTTTTAGGAGAAACTGATTTTATAAATGCAGAAATTCAATTTCAAAAAACACTGAGAATAAATGAGGAATACTTACCTTGTTTTTATCAATTGGGGCAAGTAAACGAGAAATTAAATAATACGAATGCTGCAATTCAATTTTATAATAATGGAATTGAATTAGCTAAAAAACAAGGAAATACGAAGGCTTTGGGTGAGTTAAAAGAAGCTCTTTGGTTATTAGAAGATTAAGTAATGTATTAAATGGACTATCAAAAAATTAATCATAAAAAAGTTTTAGTAACAGGTGGAGCTGGTTTTATTGGCTCTAACTTATGCGAAAGTTTGTTGCAAAATAATAATGAAGTTGTTTGTTTAGATAATTTTTCCACTGGAAGATTGCAAAACATAGAACCATTTTTAACTAACAAAAATTTTAAACTGATTACTGGTGATATTTGTTATTTCCAGGATTGTGAAACTGCTATGGAAGGTGTTGACATTGTATTGCAACAAGCGGCATTAGGCTCTGTTCCTCGTTCTATTAATGATCCAATAAAAACCAATGAAGTTAATGTTGGTGGTTTCTTAAATGTGTTAGTTGCTGCGCGTAATGCAAATGTTAAACGTGTTGTTTATGCAGCAAGCTCTTCTACTTATGGAGATTCGGAATCTTTGCCAAAAATTGAAGAAATAATTGGAAAACCACTTTCTCCTTATGCAGTTACAAAATACGTGAATGAATTATATGCACATGTTTTTGCGTTAAATTATGCTATGGATATTATTGGTTTGCGTTATTTTAATGTTTACGGAAAAAATCAAGATCCAAATGGTGCATATGCTGCGGTAATTCCAAAATTCACTATGCAATTAATGGAATTACAATCGCCTTTGATAAATGGTGATGGCACAAACTCTCGCGATTTTACATACATTGAAAACGTTGTTAAGATGAATCATTTAGCGGCTACAACACCTAATCCTTTAGCAAAAGGACAAGTTTTTAATACGGCTGTTGGCGAAAGAGCTGATTTAAATATGCTTACTCAATTATTGAAAAAATATTTATCCGAACATAATCCTAAAATTGCTGAAGTTCCTATTAAATATGGCGTTGATCGGGTAGGGGACATTCCACATTCTTTAGCTTCAATAAATAAAGCAAAAGATTTATTAGGATATGCGCCAACACATCATTTAAACGAAGGTTTAAAAGAGGCGGTAAATTGGTACTGGGAAAACTTAAAGGTATAAGTAAACAACTTCTGATCAATGTATCAAATCATTTATTTTTGTGAGGTGTGTTATAGCGTCATCAATGCTTTTAACGCCTTCAATTGTAAGCCACAATTTATTATTAGATTCTTTTAACTGTGTTTGTTTGTGACTTTTTTGTGCATATAACATCACGGCTTTAAACATTGGTGAATTATAATATTCGCTATCTTGTTTACTTAAAAAGTAGCATAACATTTTGCCGTTTTTCAAGGTCATTTTTTCAAAACCTAATTTCATAGCAGCCCAACGCATTCTCACTACATTTATTAATTCGATAGCTTCATTTGGTATTGGTCCAAAGCGGTCTCTGATTTTAAATTTAAAATTTTCTAATTCTGTTTCATTAGAAACATTATCTAATTCTCTATAAAGTAATAATCGTTCTGTTAAATTACTCACATAACTATCTGGGATTAGTAATTGTAAATCTGTATCAACAACTGTTTCTCTAACAAATTGTCTTGAGAATTTAGATTTATCAGCATCTGCGCTTTCTCCTGGTTCAATAATTTCCTGATACCAATTTTCTTGTTTCAATTCTTCAATGGCTTCGTTTAATATTTTCATATAAGTATCAAAACCCATATCGTTTATAAAACCACTTTGTTCGCCGCCTAATAAATTTCCCGCACCTCGTATATCTAAATCACGCATGGCAATTTGAAAGCCACTGCCTAAATCACTAAATTCAACAATAGCCGTCAATCGTTTTCTGGCTTCAGAACTCAAACTAATAAAAGGAGGAGTAAGTAAATAACAAAAAGCTTTTTTATTACTGCGTCCAACGCGCCCACGCATTTGATGTAAATCGCTTAATCCAAAATTTTGCGAATCATTTATAATAATTGTGTTGGCATTACTAATATCTAATCCTGATTCAATAATAGTTGTAGCAACCAAAACGTCATATTCACCTTCTATAAAACTAAACATAACGTCTTCAAGCTTATCTCCTTCCATTTGTCCGTGGCCAAAAGTGACTCTTGCCTCTGGAACTACTCTTTGAATAATGCCTGCAACTTCAGCAATATTTTGAACTTTATTATGTACAAAATAAACTTGGCCACCGCGACTCATTTCATAAGCCACGGCATCTCTAATGGCTTCTTCACTAAAAGAAATTAATTCTGTATGCACAGGATAACGATTTGCTGGTGGTGTGCTGATGACAGATAAATCTCTTGCACCCATTAAGCTAAATTGCAGTGTTCTTGGAATTGGAGTTGCTGTTAAAGTTAGCGTATCTACAGTTGTTTTAATTGTTTTTAATTTATCTTTTATTCCTACACCAAATTTTTGTTCCTCATCAATAATTAATAAACCTAAATCTTTGAATTTAATATCTTTACCTACAATTTTATGTGTACCAATTAAAATATCAATTTTTCCTTCTGCAGTTTTAGTAATAATTTCTTTGACTTCTTTAGCACTTCTAAATCTATTGATGTAACTCACATTACATGGTAAATCTTTTAATCGTTCACTAAAGGTTTTAAAATGTTGATATGCTAAAATAGTTGTAGGAACTAAAATTGCGACTTGCTTACTATCACAAACTGCTTTAAATGCTGCCCTAACTGCTATTTCTGTTTTTCCAAATCCAACATCGCCACACACCAATCTGTCCATTGGATGTGGTTTTTCCATATCTCTTTTTACTTCTGTCGTTACTTTTATTTGATCGGGCGTATCTTCATAAATAAATGAAGCTTCTAATTCATGCTGTAAATAATTATCTTGAGGAAAACGGTGACCTTCTTGCGTTTTTCGTTTAGCATATAATTTAATTAAATCATAAGCAACTTCTTTTACATTCTTTTTAGTTTTTTGTTTTAAGGTGCTCCAAGTTGTCGATCCAATTTTATCAATACGTGGCACATTACCTTCTTTGCCTGTGTATTTACTAATGCGATGCAAACTATGAATACTGACGTATAAAAAATCATTGTCTTTATAAACTAGTTTTACCGCTTCTTGTTGTATTCCGTTTGTGGTTATTTTTACTAAACCACCAAATCGCCCAATACCATGATCAATGTGTGTAACGAAATCGCCTGGATTTAATGATAAAATTTCTTTGAGTGTTAAAGATTCGGATGTTTTGTAGCGCGTTTCTTTTAAGTTAAATCGATGATATCGTTCAAAAACCTGATGATCAGTATAGCAAGCTATCTTTAAATCGTGGTCAATAAAACCTTCGTGTAAATTTATTTTTATGTGGTCAATTAAACCTTCAGATGTTCGGTGTTCTTTTGAGAGTAAATCGTTGAAAATTGCATTTAAACGTTCAGCTTGTTTTGTGTTTTCGGTAGTTAAATAGTTTTTATATCCTTTTGCTTTATTAGATTTTAAATCACTAATAAGCATATCAAAATTTTTATGAAATTGAGGCTGTAAACTTTGATTGAAATTAATTTCTTGTTTCGCAATATGATTTTTTATCCCAAATTCAATAATTTGATAATTTCTTATTTGCCCCAAAAAGGCATCACCAGTAATGTGTAATTCGTCTGGAGAAATGTTTTTGATTGTTGAATCTAAAGCATTAAATGAAACTTCTAATTTTGAAAATAGTTTGTCAATATAATCTTTAGTATACATAACATCATCAAAACATACTAAGGAATCACGGTTTATGTAATCAAAAAAAGATTTTCGAATTTCAATAACTTGCGACGAATTTATATCTGGAATAATAGTTACAAAATCATAACTATGATTTGATAGTTGTGAAATTGGATCAAATGTTTTGATTGCATCCACATCATTGCCAAATAATTCAATACGATATGGCAACTCATGAGCAAAAGAGTAAACGTCAACAATTCCACCTCTTACTGCATATTGTCCGGGTTCCGAAACAAAATCACATAATTCAAAATCGTAACTCTGTAAAAATTCCTGAATAAAATCGATGCTTAGTTTTTCGCCTTTTTTAATGATCAGCGTGTTTTTATTCAGACTTGTTTTTGAGACAACTTTTTCAGCTAAAGCTGCTGCGTATGTCACTACAATTCCTGAATAATTTTCTTTACTTAATAGGCTTAATGTTTCCGCTCTTTCCTGAACAGATGCGTTACTTGTTTTTTCTTCTTTATAAGGAACTTTATAACTTTCAGGAAAATAATGAATATGTTTTTCTGGAAGTAAGGTTTGTAAATCGTTCAGTAAATAAGCTGCTTTCTCTTTGTCATTACAGACAATTACTAAATTAAAAGAAGTGTTTTGAAAAATATCATTTACCAAAAAAGCAAATGATGACCCTCGTAAACCCGAAAAAAATACATTTGTATTTAAGTTTACTTGCTTTTTTTGTAATTCGTTCCAAAACTTACCGTTCCACCACATGCAATGGCCGTAAAGTTAAGTTTATTTTTAAGATTTATGGGACTTAAAAAATTGAATTTCAAAATAATTTGGTTAAATTTATTTTTTAATTTATTACTGCGTTAATATTTCCCTTTATCGCAATAAGAAACAAAACATTATGGCAAAAAAAGAAAAAAAGAATTTAGAATTTTTTACTGATTGGAAATATGCCCCTGCTCCTGAATCAACGGATCACATTAGTTTAAAAAAACAATATGATTTATTTATCAATGGTAAATTTTTAAAACCCAATTCAGGTAAATATTACGACACAATTAATCCAGCAACTGAAGAAAAAATTGCAAGCATAGCTGAGGCAAATGAAAAAGATGTTGATACTGCTGTAAAAGCTGCAAAAACTGCTTATGATAAAACATGGAGTAAAATGCCTGCAAAAGAACGCGCAAAATATATTTTTAGAATTGCTCGTTTAATTCAAGAAAAAGCTCGCGAACTTTCAGTTATTGAAACTATGAATGGCGGAAAAGCTATTCGTGAAAGCAGGGATATTGACATTCCGTTAGCTGCAAATCATTTTTTTTATTATGCAGGTTGGGCCGATAAATTAGAATATGCATTTCCTAATCGTAATCCAAAATCATTAGGTGTTGCCGGTCAAATTATTCCTTGGAATTTTCCTTTATTAATGGCTGCTTGGAAAATTGCTCCTGCATTAGCTACTGGAAATACTGTTGTTTTGAAGCCTGCAGAAACTACTCCATTAACATGTCTTAAGCTTGCTGAAATTATTCAGGAAAGTGGATTGCCTGATGGTGTTGTAAATATTGTTACTGGTTTTGGGCCTACTGGTGCCGCTTTGGTAAATCATCCTTTAGTAAATAAAATTGCCTTTACTGGTAGTACGGGTGTTGGAAAATGGATTCAAAAATCAATTGCTGGAACAGATAAGCGTTTAACTCTTGAGTTAGGGGGCAAAGCGGCTAATATTATTTTTGAAGATGCTCCAATTAATCAAGCAGTTGAAGGAATTGTAAATGGTATTTTCTTTAATCAAGGTCATGTGTGTTGCGCTGGCTCTCGTTTATTTGTGCAAGAGAGTGTTGCGGATGAAGTGATTCAAAAATTAAAAGACCGTTTAGAAACTTTAATAGTGGGTGATCCAATGGATAAGAATACTGACATTGGGGCAATTAATTCTAAAATGCAGTTAAATAAAATTAATGAATATATAAAGATTGGAATTAATGATGGTGCAGATATGTACCAAAGTTCATGTTCAATTCCTAAAAAAGGATTTTTTGTTAAGCCAACCTTGTTTTTAAATACATCGCAATCTCATCGTATTTCTCAAGAAGAAATTTTTGGACCCGTGTTAGCAATTCAAACATTTAGAACCATTGAAGAAGTAATTGAGAAAGCAAATAATATTCCTTACGGCTTAAGTGCAGGTGTTTGGACAGATAAAGGTTCACGCATATTTAACATGACTCAAAAATTAAGAGCTGGTGTGATTTGGGCAAACACTTATAATAAATTTGATCCGACTTCTCCTTTCGGTGGCTACAAAGAAAGTGGCTTTGGTAGAGAAGGTGGATTACATGGTTTAATGCCTTATTTAAAGTTTTAAATTTTTTAGTAAGGATTTACAAAAACATAATTATGGAAAGAATAGAAGTTTTAAAAACATATAAAATATTTATTGGTGGTCAATTCCCTAGAACAGAGAGTGGACGCTATTACCCTTTAAAATTAAAAAATAACATGACTGTAAATGTTAGTTTATCATCTCGAAAAGATTTTAGAAATGCTGTTGTGGTTGCTAGAGGTTCATTTAGTGGGTGGAGTTCGAGAGCAGCATTTAACCGTGGACAAATTTTATACCGTATAGCAGAAATGCTCGAAGGTAGAAAAGAACAATTTTTAGAAGAGTTGAAACAATTGGGTTATACTGCTGCAAATGCAAAAAAAGAAATTGAATTAAGTATCGATCGTTTAGTTTATTATGCTGGTTGGGCGGATAAATACCAACAGTTACATAGTTCAGTTAATCCAGTTGCATCTTCTCATTTTAATTTTTCAGTACCTGAACCCATGGGTGTTGTTGCAATCATGGCTGATGAATCAACTGCTTTGCTTGGATTGATTTCAGTAATTGCACCGTGTATTGTTGGGGGAAATACATGTATTGTTTTGGCTTCGGAAAATAAACCAACATGCGCCATCACATTTGCTGAAGTATTAGCAACAAGTGATGTTCCTGCTGGCGTTGTAAATATTTTAACTGGAAATAGAAAAGAGTTACACACACATTTTTCATCTCATATGGATGTAAATGCAGTAATAAATTCTAATACGGAAAAGAATTTTAATAAAACTATTGGAGAAAATGCTTCTCTAAATGTGAAACGAGTTTTTATCTGGAATAAAAACTGGAATGACGAAAAAGAACAAGGGCCTTATTTTATTACTGACTTACAAGAAATAAAAACTACTTGGCATCCTATTGAGAATATTGGTGTTTCTGGTATTAAATATTAGTGATTCTGTATTTTTCTTGATTAGCATCTTTTTTCTTTAATTATTAAAGTTTTATTTTCATTTGTGTCGATTAAATAACATTAATCTAACACTTTATTACAAATTTTCCTATAATTTTACATCGTGTTTTTTTAGTGAAGTGAACACCCTATAGGTATTTTCGTTTAAATATCCTTAACCACTTCTTATTTATTAAGAAGAAAAGTCATGAATAATATAAAGGTTATTATTTTGTTTTTAATTGCAACTATCTCTCATCAGATAAATGCTCAAACATTAATAATGAATGAAGTATCAAACGGTGCTACTGGAAATCAGGAGTATGTTGAATTTGTTGTTGTTAGCAATACTGTTACTTATAATTGTAGTAGTCCAACGCCTCCGTGTATTGATATCAGAAATTGGATTTTTGATGATAACAGTGGTTATCATGGAGGAAGTGGTGTTGCGCCAGGGGCAGTGAGATTTTCAAATAATCCAATTTGGGCTTGTGTACCGCTTGGTACAATTATATTAATTTATAATGATGGTGATCGTAACATAGCAATTCCTCCAGATGACACTTCTATGATTGATGGTAATTGTACAATAATTGCCCCAATGAATTGTAATCTTTTTGAAAGTAATGCAACAACACCAGGCGCCGTAGCTTGTTCTTATCCAGCTGTTGGATGGACTTTAGGGGGAAATTGGAATAATACAGTTTTTGCAAATGTTGGAGATTGTGCTCGTATTGTTGATTTAGGAGGTTGCGAGGTTTTTTCGGTTTGCTGGGGATCTGATAATTTTTTTAATTTAATTTATTTCCCCGCCACTGCAGCTCAACGCGTTTATTATTTTAATGATGTGAACCCACAATTACAAGCCAACTGGACAAACGGAAGTGCGTCTCCATCACCAGGAAGCCAAACTCCAGGAGTTCCAAACAATCCTTTAAATGCTGCGTATATTGCGCAATTTAATAATGGATGCTTGCCAATAACGAGCATAAGTGTCACCGCAACATCAATAAGTGCAGGGTGTACGTGTAATGGTTCGGCTACCGCAAACGCTAGTGGTTCGATTGGTGGGTATACATATCTTTGGTCTAACGGACAAACTACCGCAACTACATCAAGTTTATGCGCTGGAGTTTATACAGTAACTGCTACTTCTCATATAGGTTGTCCTATTACAACTACTGTATTAATTACATCTTCATCATCAACATCTGTTTCTGTTAATTCTCAAACTATTTGCGCTGGTGCCGCAAGTGTATTAACAGCATCGCCTTCTGTATTAGGTGGCACTTATTTGTGGTTGCCTGGTGGACAAACAACGCAAACTATTTCTGTTTCGCCGAGTTCAACAACAACTTATTCTGTTTCTTATACAATTTCGGGTTGTTCAACTTTTACAACAGCAACCATATCAGTAAATCCATCCCCAATTTTAACTGTTAACTCATCCACAATATGCGCTGGCCAATCTACAACATTAACATCTACAGGAGCAACAACTTATAGTTGGTCTACAGGCTCAATATTAAATGTACTAACGGTTACGCCATTATCAACAACAAATTATACAGTAATAGGAACAACGGCAGGTTGTACAAATACAGCTGTAGCAACTGTATCAGTCAATCCATTACCAATTGTAACCGTTAACTCATCAACAATTTGTGTAGGGCAATCAGCTACGTTAACATCGGCAGGAGCTACAACCTATACTTGGAATACAGGTTCAACTTTAAATCCACTAGCGGTTTCTCCATTAGCAACTACCAATTATACTGTAACAGGAACAACGGCAGGTTGTACAAATACAGCTGTTACAAACGTTTCTGTAAATCCAAATCTTACACTTATAGTAAATAATCCAACTATTTGTATTGGACAAACCGTAACACTAACCGTTACTGGAGCAAGTACATATACATGGAGTAATGGAACTTTTGGAACTTCTTTATTAATTTCCCCTATCAGTAATTCCTCATTTACTATTAATGGTATAAGTGGGGTTTGTTCTGGGTCAACTATTGCAACCGTTTCTGTAATTCCAATACCTTTGGTAACTGTTAACTCATCTTCAATTTGCGCCGGACAATCAGCTACGTTAACATCGGCAGGTGCAACGACTTATACTTGGAATACAGGCTCAATATTAAATCCACTAACGGTTTCCCCATTAGTAACAACAAATTATACAGTAACAGGAACGACCGCAGGTTGCACAAATACAGTAGTAACAACTGTATCTGTAAATCCCTTACCGATTATCACCGTTAACTCATCAACAATATGTGTTGGACAATCAGCTGCGTTAACATCGGCAGGTGCAACAACCTATACTTGGAATACAGGCTCAACATTAAATACACTAACGGTTTCCCCATTATCAACAACAAATTATTCGGTTACAGGTACATCTGCCGGTTGTCTTAATACAGCAGTAGCTATTGTATCTGTTAATCCATTACCAATTGTAACCGTAAACTCAACTAATATTTGTGTTGGACAATCTTCTCTATTAACAGCTTTAGGTGCAACAACATATAGTTGGAGTACAGGCTCAACTTTAAATTTACTAACGGTTTCTCCTATTGTAACAACAAATTATACTGTAACAGGCATAACGGGTAGTTGCACAAATACAGCTGTTTCAAATGTTTCAGTAAATCCATTGCCAATTGTAACTGTTAGCTCAGCAACAATTTGTGGCGGACAAACCGCAACTTTAACATCGTTGGGCGCTTCAACTTATAGTTGGAATACTGGATCTGTTTCAAATCTATTATCAGTTTCTCCGCTTTTAACAACTAATTACACCGTAACTGGCACAGCAATATCTGGATGTTCAGCTTCGGCTATAGGAACGGTAATCGTTATATCTAATCCTACATTAACAGCTTTATCAAGCCAACCAATAATATGCAGTGGAGCAATTTCAAATTTAAGTGCTTACGGAGCCATTAATTATACATGGTCTGCTGGAGGCGCCTTAACAAGTACAGTTTCAGTTTCTCCTTCTGTTACTTCTATTTATACTGTAACTGGTTCAAATGGACTGGCACCTGTAATATGTTTAAATACACAAACGGTACTTGTAACAGTTATTCCCCAAACTACAGTTATTGTTTCTGTTACTCATCCTATTTGTGTTGGTGAATCAGAAAACGTTTATGCTCAAGGTGGCGACACATATAATTGGTTGCCAACTACTGGTGTTTCAAGTCCTACTGCTTTTACTACTTTTATACAACCAACTGCTACAACTATATATACAGTTACTGCTTCGCACAGCGGATTATGCCCAGGAACAGCAACGATACAAATTGTTGTACATCCTTTGCCGTATGTTTATGCTGGTGCCGATACTACAATTAATATAGATGAATCTTATGTGTTACATGGAACAGGTAATGTACCTGTAGGTTTTTTATCACCAAATAGTAATCCGTTAATTTGCAACTATTGTGCAACTGTGGAAGTTAATCCAAAAGAAACAACTTGCTACACATTGAAAGGCGAAAGCGAATTTGGATGTGTTGCTTATGATGAGGTGTGTATTAATGTTACTAAAGATTGGAATGTATATATTCCTAATGCTTTTTCTCCAAATGATGATTCTGATAACGATGTGTTTATCCCAGTTGGTTATGGATTATCAGATATTAAGCTTTATATTTTTGATAGATGGGGAGAGCTTATTTTTACGAGTAATAATAGAATAATAGGTTGGGATGGAACTTTAAAAGATAGTAAGTGTAAACAAGATGTCTATGTTTATAAAGCAGAAATTAAAACAATAACGGGGATTAAATTATTTAGAACGGGCCACGTTACTTTACTTTCTAATATAAAATAAGATTATTTTATAAAGCGAAATGGTTTGGTTTCAGGCGGTAATAATTATCGAACTCCAAAAGTAAATTCCGTAATCAGATACATTGCTCATTTATCTGAGGATTTGGAGAATAATAAAAGCCGAACTTCTCAAAATTTTATTGAAAAGTCCGGCTTTGTACACACGAAGGGACTCGAACCCCCACCCTTGCGGACCAGATCCTAAGTCTGGCGCGGCTACCAATTACGCCACGTGTGCAATTAAACGCAAATATAATTATAAAAAGTTTGAATAACTAAATAATTTTGTTTGAAAACTAAAAGATTTCTAGCATTGCTTAATCTTATTGAAAATTGGATTAAAAATACAGTTATGGGTAAATTGAATGATATTTTTTTTCTTTATTTTTACTTTTGTAATATTTATATAAGTCGGATTTTAATTTTTGATTTTTTGGATCTATAGAATATGCTTTAATAAAATATTTATCTGCACTATCCAGTAAATTCTGTTTTGCGAAACAAAGCCCAATATTTAAAGTAAGTTCATATTTTGATGCGCTTGTTTTTAGCGATTTCTTAAACCAATTTATTGCCTCATTTGGATTATTATCTATTGACATTGAAATGAATCCTAAATTATTTGAAATTTTATAATAATTGGGATCAATTGAATGTGCTTTCAATAAATAATTTTTAGCTAAACTTGATTTTATAGCTACTTGTGATGGGCTTAAATTATTGGCGTTTTTCATTACTTCTGAAATCAAAATATTAGCACATAAAATATTAAGTTTAACTGAATTAGGATTTGTAATTAGATCGGCTTCAAATAAACTTTTCTCGCTATTCCAATCTTTATTTCTTTTTATAATTAGAGTTGAAAATAAAATTAGTAGTAAAAGTATTGCGGTAATCTGTAAATTCTTATTTTTAAAATAATCAAATGTTTTAAGCAAAAAATATGAAAGTATAATTGAAAATCCAATAGAGGCAAAAAACGCAAATCGTTCTCCAACTATGCCAGGAACAGGTTTTGCGAAATTCAGAAACATAGATAGGGTAACAAGGTAAAATAATATTCCTATAAAAACTGGATGATTAGGGGTTTTATAATATTTATAAATTCCAAATGCAGATAGTAATATTGTTAATATCCCAAAAATAGAATAGGTAGATAAAATTGAAAAGGAAGGGATTGCATTCATCCCATAATAGCAAGAAAAATGGAATGGATAAAGAAATGTTTTAGTATAAAATCCTAAAGATGTAAAAGATTCTAATACCCTAAGTAATAATGATTTATTAGTGAATAATGGATTTTCAAAAAAATATGAATTTCTTTTTGAAAGTAATTCATTACTCAGCATGGAGCTTTGTATAAGTTTGTAGGTAATGAAAATTACAGAAATTGATATTAAAATGGTAAGATTTTGTTTAGTTGTGTATTTATTTTTGTAAAATAAAATTATTGGAAATAGAGCAAGAGTAGTCAATGCATCAAGCTTACTTAAAAGAGCTGTAATAATTAAAATAATCCCTAATATAATTTTTAATTTATTTTTGAGGTTAATCCCTTTGTGTAAATTATAAAATGCTAAGAATGAAAAAATAAAGCAAAGTAAAACATCTCTGTTTTTAAGACTCGCAACAACTTCTACATGTATTGGTAAAAAAGCGAAAATAAAGACAGTAAGTAATATTAATTGAATTTTATTTTCTGTAAAAATTAGTATTAATACTTTAAATAAAATAATTAAACATATTGCATATAATATAATATTAAT
>CAIYSA010000207.1 GCA_903928655.1 uncultured Bacteroidota bacterium | reverse complement strand
AACATTATTTTACATTGGAAATAATATTATTACCTAAAATCAAAACTGTGAGTTAATTATGCAACTCGACTTTTTTATTGATTATTGTTTAATTAGAATTTATAATTTAATCCTACACCAAGCACTTGTTTAAACTGAATATCAGGTCCGATTGTACCTTTTTGATCACCAGCACTGCGAAGTAATTTAATATCATCGTCATAAATTAATTGTGTTGCTAATGTTGCTGAAATAAATTTATTTACTTTAAATGTTGTTAAAGTTGTCCAGTTAACATCAATATTTCCTGGGTTTGTTACATAATTTGTAAATAATTCTACTACTGTTTGAAAAGTGATATTTTCCATAACTTTTGTTTGATATTGCATTTTAATGTATGCACCAAATTCCTCTCGGTGAGTTTTATATTTTGTAGTTATTTTAGTAGGATCATTTGGATCTAAATATTCATTCTTTTGAACACCAAAAGCACCAACTTTGGCTAATTGAGCATCATTAACAAAGGTGAATTTACCAGTTAAAGGAGAAACAAAAAACGAAAAATGAGTGTTTGGTTTATAATCAAATCCAATGGCAGCTAAACCATAACCTGGAGCCATAAATTTTGAAATATAAATAGAATCATTTGGATAATTATATCCATTTGCAAATTGAGTTTTAAAATCAACTAATGCTGAATAGTACCAACTTTTATAAGCATGACGACCATATTTTGAAGTTATTTGAATTTTATCGTCATTTTTCCACCAATGCTTGTTGTCTCCTTGTTTAATAACACCATAACCTAGCTCTAAATTATTATCCCAAGTTGAATTTCCGCGTTTATATTTTGCAAATACATTTATTAATCCACCAACTGAAATAGAATTATTTCCGCCTGCAGCCCAGTTTGTTAATGACACTTGTTGGCCGTTTACAGCTATTATACCACCAAGTTTCCAAGGTTTAATAGAATCGGCTGCCATGGTTATTAATTTATCAGTTTCAGCTTGTAACTTCGCTGCATCATCCTTTGTTACCTCTTGTGAAAATGAATTGAGTGATAGTGTAATTAAATAGATAGATAAAAAAAATTGCTTCATAATAGATTTTAATTTAAAAAATGTAAATCTAATAAAACAAATATTAAACCAAAACTTTATAAATTATTAAATTGTTAATTCTCAAGTTTCATTGTGTATAAATAAATAGCAATTACTTAAACTAATTGGCTTGTATTTTATACCATTTAGAAGTATTAGCAGGGTCTACAGTGGTAAGAGTTTGAACTACTTTTGTTTTTTCATCAGGTAATCCTTTTGAGAAAATATTGACAATTTCATCCGATTTGGCATTAAAAAATAGTTCCATTATAAAAGTGGCAGGTCTGTTTTTATATACACCTACTAATAAATCCATCGATTTTAATATTTCGCTTCTGCCTTCATCAGGTTTATCAAACATAATGTCTAAGCCAAGCCTATGGTATTTGTACATACATTCTCTAATAGGAATAAAAACTGGTTGAAGTGCATTTTCGGGAATCCAATATCTATTTTTGTTAGTTTCTTGAGATTTCCAACCAATTTCTCCCGAACTTTGAGCATTTGCAACAATAATTTGCGCTTTTTGAAAATATTCAGTCCCACCAAGGTTAGAAAAGGTATCATAATCATTTGCTAAAATTATATAAGCATAAAATGATAATACTGAAGTTAAATTTGTAGAATATGTATTTAAATTAAATTCTAATTGTTGAAATTGTTGAAATTTGAAAGTAAAGTTTTCATCAATATAATTTACAGCTGGAGAAAAATAGGAGCTTTTAAATACCGGCCTTCTACTTTGAACTTGAATAGTGGCTTTATATTCATCTACGCCTAATTTTTGAGTTATGTTAATTAATATTGAGCAATCAATTCGTTCAGGAGTTGTATAATTATCTCTTGTCCATTTTGTGTTATTCATGAATTCGAAAATTGCTTTTTGTAACTGTTCAAAAATTTGTTTCTCAGTTGTTCCTTGTATTTGAGGGGAGGCCACATTTACCTGGCAATTTAATTCTTGAGCAATGACTGCTGATGAATAACAGAAAATTAGTATGAAAATATATTTAAACATTTCTTTTTATTAAATGAATTGCAAAGTTTACAATGTCTTTGGCAACTTCTTGTTTTGTTTTTAACTCAAAATTAGTTAAATTATTGTGTTTGTCAATAATTGTTATTTTATTGGTATCAACTCCAAAACCTGCACCTTTTTCTATAGCTGAATTAGCTATAATAAAATCAAGATTTTTTTTGATGATTTTTTCTTTTGCGTATTCAATTATATTATTGGTTTCGAGGGCAAAGCCAACTAATAATTGTGAGGTTTTTAGTTGCCCTAATGTTTCGAGTACATCAATAGTTTTAGTAAGCGCTAAATTAAATTCCGCATCCTTTTTTTTAATTTTAGTTGTCGAAATTTCAGTTGGTTTATAATCAGCAACTGCTGCTGATAATACTGCAATATGGCAATTTTCAAATGCTGTTGCGCAAGCTTTCAACATTTCTTCAGCACTTTCAACTAGTATAACTTTTACATTTTTTTGTAAGGGTTTTTGGTGGGAAGGGCCTAATACTAAAGTAACTGTTGCTCCTTGTTTCGCAAATTCATCAGCAATGGCAACTCCCATTTTTCCTGAAGATCGATTTCCAATAAATCTTACTGGGTCAATTGCTTCATAGGTTGGCCCTGCATTTACTAAAACGACTTTGCCAACTAATGGTAATGTTTTTTGTATATCTTTTTTAATAAAATCAATTATAAATTCAGGTTCTGCCATGCGGCCTTCTCCTATTAAGCCGCTAGCTAATTCGCCAAATTGAGCATTAATTACTATGTTTTTATTATTTTTTAAAACTTCTAAATTTTTTAAGGTTGTTGGATGTTGATACATATCCAAATCCATGGCTGGTGCAACAAATACATTACATCTGGCAGATAAATAACAAGCCGTAACTATATTATCGCATAAGCCATTTGCAAATTTTGCTAATGTATTTGCTGTTAATGGAGCTACAATAAAAATATCTGCCCATTCGGCAAGTGCAACATGATTGTTCCAATTGTTCGATGTATCAAAAAAATCAGAGATTACCTCATTTTTACTTAAAACTGAAAGTGTTTTCGGGCTAACAAATTCCTCTGCAGATTTTGTTAGTATAACTTTTACTTCTGCACCCTCCTTAATAAATAGTCTAACTAAATGCGCACATTTATAAGAGGCGATTCCGCCGGTTATACCAAGTAAAATATGTTTGCCCTGTAACATTTTGAGACAATAAAGATAACAATTTTAAATAAAAGGTTAAGGAAGTTCTATAAATTGCTTTTTTTTTTGAATTTCAATTTTAAAATACTCATAGACCAATGTCTGCCGAACTTTTAAAATATAGTTCGTACCCTTATTTTAGTACTTACTTGCAATCAAACAAATAAATACTGACCTTTGCCAATCGTATGAAAAAAAAGATTGAAATACTTTCTCCTGCCAAAAATTTAATTCAAGGTATGGCCGCCATTAATGCTGGTGCAGATGCTGTTTATATTGGTGCTCCGCAGTTTGGTGCCCGTTCTAATGCTACAAATTCACTAGAAGATATTGAAGAATTGGTGAAATATGCTCACTTATTTAAGGCTCAGGTTTTTGTTGTAGTAAACACTATTTTGTATGATCATGAATTAGAAGATTGTAAAAAATTAATACACACGTTATACGCAATTGGTGTTGATGCTTTAATTTTGCAGGATATGGCAATTATGGAAATGGATTTACCACCAATTGTTATTCATGCCAGTACGCAAGCAAATAACAGAGACCCTAAGCATGTAAAATTCCTTAAAGATGCTGGAATGAAACGTGTTGTGTTGGCTAGAGAATTAAATTTAGATCAGATTAAAGATATTAGCAATGAAACAGATGTTGAATTAGAATTTTTTGTTTCTGGTGCACTTTGTGTTTCTTTTAGCGGTAATTGTTATATGAGTATTGCTAATGGAGAAAGAAGTGCAAACAGAGGGTCGTGCGCACAAAATTGCCGACTTCCTTATAATTTAGTTGATGGAACTGGAAAAACCTTAATAGCAAATAGTCATTTATTATCCATTAAAGATTTAGATTTAACTAATCAGTTACCAAATCTAATTGAAGCTGGTATCACGTCTTTTAAAATTGAAGGACGATTAAAAGATATGGTTTACGTTAAAAATAATACTTCATTTTTAAGAAAAAAATTAGATGCGTTTTTAGAGAATAATGAAACCTATCAAAAAGCATCGTCTGGAAGAACGTTTTATAATTTCGAAGCAGAAATGGATAGAAGTTTTAATAGAGGTTATACAGATTACTTTGTAAATAAACGTACCGAAAAAATTGGATCTTGGGAAAGTCCAAAATCTCAAGGACAATTAATTGGAAAATTGTTAGAAGTTAAAGCGAATGGTTATGTGATTGAAAATAGCGATATGCTAAATAATGGAGATGGTCTTTTTTTTCTCAACGAAAATAATGAACCCGATGGTGCGCAAGTAAATATAATCATTAATAACATTGTTGTTCCAAACACTTTTAAAGCTTTAAAACCTGGAACAATTATTTATAGAAATTCGGATGCTAATTTTAATCGAATAGTTGAAAGAGAGGATAGCGCCATTCGTAAAATTGGAGTTGCATTAAAATTTACTGAAACAAATACAGGATTTCAATTAGTAGCAATTGATGAAGATGGACACGAAAGCATTTCAACTTTTGAATCAGAAAAAGAATTAGCGAAAAATGAAGATTCGACCATTCCAAACATCAAAAAAAATCTTGCTAAAACAGGAAATACTCCATTTATTATTGATGATATAGAAGTTGAGTTTACGAGTAATTTGTTTTTGCCTATTTCAAAAATAAACGAAATTAGAAGAGTGGTGTTAGAGCAACTTATCGACATCAGAATAAAAGAATATAATCGGATTGAAATTCAAATTAAAAAAACAAATCATCCTTATCCTGTTTCTCAATTAGATTTTACTTACAATGTATCTAATAATTTAGCTCGTAACTTTTACAAACGACACGGTGTTACAGATATTGAAAAAGCATTTGAATTACAATGGGATCCAGGAAAGTCGAGAGTAATGGTTACCAAATATTGTGTTAAGTATGAATTAGGGAAATGTGCTCGTTTTCAAAAAGAAACCATGGGCGAAAAAGTGGTAGAACCTCTTATTTTAAAACAAGGTGAATTGGAATACAAATTAAAATTTAATTGCAAACCTTGCGAAATGGAAATTTGGGAAAAAGATGCTGAACTAGAATTTGAAGACGAAGATTAATTTATAGTCTTAATTGGATTTTTAAAAAATACTGATTTAATATTTTTAGCGATTAAGGTTTTGGGCGTTCCCTTCGGGCGTGCTTTTAGTTGCAATCTTTTGCTAAAAAGCAAAAGGATTTCCACTACAATCCCTAACGCAATTTAAAATTAAAAAGCAATTTACTTTCCGTAACACAAATAGCTTTTCACAATAAAGATGATAAGAATTGTTACAAAAAAAAGTCCTATTGAAATTGAAATTATTTTGTCTTTATTTTTCATGATTAAAAACTAAAGTACTTATTTTTTTCTATGCGTGTTGCAATAATTTATTGAGTACACTTTCTGATTTTCCTTTTAAAATTTGCATATCACCTTGTTCAATTATTTCGCCTTTATCCATGACGATAATCGAATCTGCATGTTCGATTGTTGTTAAACGATGTGCAATAATAATAGATGTTCTGTTTTTTGCAATTTCAAGTGATGCTTTTTGAATAAGCTTTTCAGTTTCTAAATCTATTGATGATGTTGCTTCATCTAAAACAAAAATTGGTGGATTGTAAATATAGGCTCTAACAAATGCTATCAATTGTCGTTGTCCTGAAGATAAAGAAGCTCCACGTTCGTTAACTTGATAGTTATAATTATTTGGTAATGCCATTATAAATTCATGTATTCCAATTTTTTTTGCAGCCTCAATAACTTGTTCTCTTTTTATTTCTTCATTATGAAGTGTGATATTATTTAAAATCGAATCGTTAAATAAAAAGACATCTTGTAATACAACGCCAACTGATTGCCTTAATTCATTGAGTTTGTAATTTTTTATAGAAACACCGTCAATTAAAATTTCACCTTTATTAATTTCATAAAATCTGCTAATTAAATTGATGATACTAGATTTTCCTGCACCTGTGGCCCCAATAATTCCAATTGTTTTTCCGCTTTCAATTGTAAAGGATAGATTATTTAGAATATAATTATCATTTGTGTAAGCAAACCAAACATTTTTAAATTCTATTTTTCCTTTTAAGAGTGATGTTAATTTAGTTCCATTATCCTCGATCACATCATTGGTATCTATTACTTTAAAAACACGTTCTGCCGCTACAACTCCCATTTGTAAAGTATTTAATCTATCTGCCAACATGCGTATCGGTCTAAATACCATATTAATCATCATAATGAAAAAAGTTATGTCGCCTAGTTTTATATTATAAGTATTGGCATTAACTCCTGCAAACCAAATAAACATTGCGATGGAAACAGCTGATAAAATTTCGACAACTGGAAAGAAAACAGAGTAATACCAAATAGAACGGATATTCGCTTTTTTATGTTTTTCATTAATTTCTTTAAACTTTTCGTATTCAATTTTTTCTCTATTAAATAATTGAACAATACGCATACCTGTAATGTGCTCATTAGTAAATGCGTTGAGGTTAGCAACTGCATTTCTAACTTCTGTAAATGTTTTTTTAACTCCGTTCTTAAATAAATTAGTTGCTACAAATAATAAGGGGATGCTGCTTAAAGCAACCAATGCAATAGCCCAATTTGTATAAAACATGGCACTAATAAAAATAACGAGCATTAATATATCTCCGCAAATAACTATAAATCCTTGCGAAAAAACGTCACTTAAACTTTCAATATCTGATACGGCTCGTGTAACAAGTGTTCCAACAGGCGTATTATCAAAGTAAGTGTTTTTTAATTTTAAAATATGTGTAAACACCTGTAAACGTAAATCTTTTACAATATTTTGTCCTAATAAGTTTGTGAGGTTAATGTTTAGGAATTGCAATAGTGCTTCAATTAATAGCACGCAAAGTAATATCAATCCCATTTGATTGATGTAATTGGTTTTTTCTATTTCTTGCAAAAACTTTGAGTCGGACGGAGTATTTGCACCAACCACATTCAACATTTTGTTTATTAAGAGCGGACGAACAATTGCAAGAGCAGAAAGAGTAATTGTTATTAGAATTGCTGAATAAAATATTTTATTATAAGGTTTACTATATGATAAAATTCGTTTTAATAAACCAATATTTAATTTTTTATTTGGAGCAGTAGTATTTGACATTAACAAAAAATAGTAGTAGGGTAGGTGATTTCTGTTAAATATAAGGCATGAGCATTAACCGACATGCCTGCGTCTGATCTGTTTTTGTTTTCAATTATAGTTTTAAATTCTTCCAAAGTAATTTTTTCTTTTCCAATTTCTAATAATGTACCAACAACTGCTCTTACCATATTTCTCAAAAAACGATTCGCTGTTATTTTAAAAACATATTCATGCTCATTTTGTTTAATCCATTGTGCAAATATGACGTTGCAATTATTTGTTTTATTTTGAGTATTTACTTTACTAAAGCTTGTGAAATCAATTACTGATAATAAATAATCTGCAGCTTCATTCATTAAATCAATATTTAATTCGCCATAAATAAATAATGATGATTGATGAAGAAAAGGATTTTTATAGGTATGAATAAGGTATTCGTAAGTTCTAAATTCGGCGTCAAATCTAGCGCTTGCAGTATCGGTAACGTGGTATATTTTTTTAATTGCAATTTCGAAAGGTAAAATTTTATTAAGTTTATAAATATAGTTGGTGTCTGGTAAATGCAAATCAGTTTTCTCGGAATCAAAATGAGCATAATAATCTTTAGCACTTACTCCAGCATCTGTTCTACCACAACCAACAATTTCAATAGGTTCCGAAAAAATAATACTGAGTTTTTCTTGTAAAATATGTTGTATGGTATTTTTGGTATTATCTTGAACTTGCCAACCGTTAAAGGTAGTTCCGTTATAGGAAAGTTGTATAAAATAGCGTGGCATTTTGTAAAGATAGTAATTAAAAATTATTCAATTAAGCCTTGTTTTTCTCGTTTCCCATAATCTGAAATCAAAAAATAATAGGTTAATACACCAAAGGCATACATTATGGATGTTATTAAAAAAATCGTCACAAATTCATAGTTTTTGCTAAACATAATTTTCACAAAAAAACCACTTATAACCCAACTTCCGCTCCAAATCGCTGCTGTTAAAGCACTTGTTATCTCTCTATTTCTTTTGCCAACATAATTCATTACTAATTCAGATGTCATTGGACCTGCCATATTCATTAAAGGTTGGCGAAGTAAATAACAGGCAATGGCGATATATAAAGCCATAGAATACTGATTGTATAATTGTGTTGTTGCGAGTGCAACTAAAGATATAACTGCTAATGCTTGTGTGGTTGGAATAGCAATTTTATAGCCAATGTTTTGTTTTATTTTTGGAACAAGTAATGCTCCCCAAACTACTAAAACTGCAGCTATTGAACTTACAAAAGAAAAAGTTCCTTTATCTAAATGGTGAACTTTATCAAAAAATAAACTAATAAAAGGAATAGTTAATCCTGCTCCAGTTGCAATTATTAAAGTTGGGATTAAGCCTTTAATAATCAAGAACCAATCATATTTTTTCTGTTTCGAAATTTGATGTATTTTAGTTCCATCATCTATAATTTCTATAATCTTTACTTTACTCATAAAATAAATGCCACCAAAACCTAAGACGGAAAAGATAATTAAAATACATTCTTCATTAAAAAATAGAGGATTAATTTTGTCTAATAGTGCAATTAATACTCCACTCAAAATTCCAGCAAAGCTCCATGTGCTATAGCTTAATGAGATTCCAGCTGTGTGTTCTTTAGTTTCTGAATTTCTTAAAATATAGGGTGTAATAGGAATTTGCATGAGTGTAAATGATGCGCCCCAAAGTAATAGTGAGGCGTAAATGCAATACGTTAATTTTAACGAAATAAATAATACAGATGTTAAGCCAAATAATGGCACTAACACAGCCGATAAATTAAAAAAAGGTTTAAGTACTTTTCCTTTTATTAAATTTCCTACAGGAATTGCTAATAAAAAAACACCTAAAAATCGAATGGTTAAAAATAGCGCTATTTCTTCATTGGAGTAACCTTTCCTATCTAGGTATAATGGCAAAATAAGCATAAATGTACAATTCACTAATTGTATAAAAAACTCAGCAACAATTACATTTACAATTGCTTTATTTAAATTTTGATATTCTTTTAAAAACGAAAACATGTTTAGCTATGTTCAATAATGATATTGATGTATGATTTAATTTTCTCTATTTCGCTTGGTTCAAAAGTTTCAAAATCACCTTGATGATTAAACCAAGTTAGCTGACGTTTTGCATATCTTCTTGAATTTTGTTTGATAAGTTCAATAGCTTCTTGTAAAGAAATTTTATTTTCTAAATAGCTGAATAATTCTTTGTATCCAACTGTATTTAGTGCATTTAGTTGATTCTTGTGATGTAATGATTTCACTTCCTCTACTAATCCAGAGCTTATCATTTCATCAACGCGTTTATTTATTCGGTCGTATAAAATAGCTCTTGATGTATTTATTAAAATAGGAATTGAATTAAAGTTTCGTGTTTTTTTGACTTTTGTTCTGTATTCCGAAAATGGTTTTCCTTTACAAATACATACTTCTAAAGCACGCATCATTCGCTGTGGATTATTCGTATCAACTTCTTCGTAATATATAAAATCTCTTTGCTTTAACTCTTCTTGTAAAAATGATATGCCTTTTTCTGTGTACTGTTTTATTAAATTTTCGCGTATGATTGTTGGAATTTCTTCAAATTCATCCAATCCGTTTAAAATAGCATTGATGTATAAACCAGAACCACCAACTAAAATTAAAGTATCGTGTTCCAAAAATAATTTCTCTATTAATTCTATGGCTTCTTTTTCATATTCTCCAATATTGTAAACGTCATTAATACTTTTGTTATCAATAAAATAATGAGCAATCCCTTCCATTTCTTCAATGCTTGGTTTTGCTGTTCCAATGCTCATTTCTTTATAAAACTGACGCGAATCGGCAGAAATAACTGGGCACATATAATGCTTTGCCAATTGAATAGAAAGAGCTGTTTTACCAACGGCTGTAGGACCTGCAATTATGATTAAATGATGATTCAATTCTTTTAACTTATCTAAAATATAAATTCTATTTTACTAGCAGGATTTGTGACTTTACTACTTTTTTTAATGCCGTTTATATCAATATGAACAATATTTATTTGTTGAGGTAGAAAGTCATAAAGTAATTTGGTATCAATATTTATTTTTTTTGGTTCTGCACTGTTTTTTATTTCAAGGTAAGTCCAAATAGCTTCCTCTTCTTTTTCGTAACCAATAAAATTCAACGTTTGTTTTTTAGAATTTATAGTAATATTTAAACGTTTACTAATATAATTAAACAAAATAGAATCCGTTTCAGCTTTACTGATTGGATTTAAAATATCAATGTTTTTTTTCGAAGTTCGCCTTAAGGCATCTTCCAAATCATTTGTAAATAGCTTAACGCTTAATTGTAAAGCACGTTCTTTTTGTTTGTAATTTATATCAATAACGCTCACAAAAAATGGATGTTTAACTTTTTGAAATGAGCTTATGAATAGTAATAAAATAGCAAACAAGCCGTATTTTACCACTTGTGTATTTTTTGCGATTTTCTGACTAAAGAATTTTAAATTTAGCACACACAAAAGTAACATTTTTTATGGATGAATTTTATATTTGGTTTAGCACCGGCTTTACACATATATTAGATTTGAATGGGTATGACCATATTTTATATGTAATGGTTCTTTGTGTCATGTTTTCCTATAAAGAGTGGAAACAGTTATTGACACTTATTACCGCTTTTACAATTGGGCACTCATTAACATTGGCTGCCAGTGTTTTTAATATGATACACATAAAACAGGGTGTCATTGAAGTTATTATTCCCCTAACTATTTTAATTACTTGTATTTTAAATATGCTGAGTTTAACAAAAGATATACTAGAAGTAAAATCATTTAATTTCGGATTAGCTTTAATATTTGGATTTGTGCACGGCATGGGTTTTTCATATCTATTAAAATCACTTTTGGCAAGACAAGAGAGTGTTTTTTTACCATTAATTTCTTTTAATTTTGGTCTCGAAATCGGGCAGCTTGTTATTGTGATGGCTATGGTAATTTTATCTTTTTTTTTATTTACATTTACTCGACTTAAAAATAAATATTGGGTATTATTTATATCTGCCTTTGTTTTTTGTTCGGCTTTTTTCATTTTTATACAACGCTTAATTTCTTTATATCATGAGTCTTAATTTAAAATCAGTATTATTTTTTTCATGCATTTCTGTTTTAGGAATTGCACAAAATTCTAAAAATAATCCACTTTCTAACCACGGCAATAAGTTTGAACAATTGGGAGGTATTTTGCCTACACCAAACGAATACCGAACGGCTTCTGGTGCACCAGGTAATAAATACTGGCAACAACGTGCTGATTATTTAATTGAAGCAACGTTAAGCGAAAAAGACCTTATGTTGGTTGGTAAAGAAACAGTTACATATATTAATAATTCTCCGGATAAATTAAATTATTTATGGATGCAATTAGATGAAAATATTCACCAACAAAATGGAGATAATAATTATTTTGATGAAAATAAAATGGGGCAACCTTTTGATGAAGAAAATATCAAAGGCCTTGCAGTTAAAGAAAAGTTGAAAGGTTTAGGAACTCAAATTTTATCAATTACTGATGAATTAGGTAATCCAATTAAATATACAATTAATCAAACAATGATGCGTATTGATTTACCAAAGGTTTTAAATGGTAATTCTAAAACTAAATTTATTGTGAAATGGCAATATAAAATTCCAAACAGAAATACAGTAGGAGGCAGAGGTGGTTATGAATATTTTCCGGAGGATGAAAATTATTTATTTACGATGTCGCAATGGTATCCTCGTATGTGTGTATATAGCGATTTTCAGGGATGGCAAAATAAACAATTTACTGGTAGAGGAGAATTTGCTTTAGTATTTGGAAATTACATCGTTAAAATGACTGTTCCTTCTGATCATGTTGTTTGCGCTACTGGCGAATGTCAAAACTATGCTCAAATTTTAACGCCAACTCAAATGCAACGTTATACAAAAGCAATTTCAAATTATAGTGATGTTACTGAAATCATTACACTAGACGAATGCACAGCAGCTGAGAAAAATAAATTAACAACTACAAAGACTTATATTTTTAAAGCTGATAGCGTAAGAGATTTTGCCTGGGGTTCTTCTCGTAAATTTATGTGGGATGCTATGCCAGTTAAAGTTGAAGGCAAAAAAGTTTTATGTATGAGTTTTTATGGTAAAGAAGCTTATGGTTTGTACCGAAAATATTCTACAAAAACAGTTGCTCACACTATTAAAACATATTCAAAATATTCAACAGCTTATACTTATCCTGTAGCTCAAAGTATAGAAGCTGCCCAAGGCATGGAATACCCTATGATTTGTTTTAATTTTGGAAGAACTGAAAAAGATGGTACTTATACCGAAGCTACAAAATATGGTATGCTTGGTGTTATTATTCATGAGGTTGGGCATAACTTTTTTCCTATGATTATTAATAGTGATGAGCGCCAATGGAGTTGGATGGATGAAGGTTTAAATACATTTGTTCAGTTTTTAACAGAACAAGAATTTGATAATAACTATCCATCAAATCGTGGGCCAGCCTATAAAATGGTGGATTATTTGAAATTACCAAAAGATCAATTAGAACCAATTATGACCAATAGTGAAAACATTATTCAATTCGGACCAAATGCTTATGGTAAACCTTGTACCGCTTTAAACATGTTGCGCGAAACAATTATGGGACGTGAGTTGTTTGATTTTGCCTTTAAACAATATTGTAATCGTTGGGCATTTAAGCATCCTGAACCAGCAGATTTTTTCAGATCGATGGAAGATGCAAGCGCGGTTGATTTAGATTGGTTTTGGAGAGCTTGGTTTTTTGATACGGAGCCAGTTGATATTTCATTAGATTCAGTAAAAGCTTATACGTTTATTAATAATCAACAAGTTCCAACAAAAATGGACACGATGCGTATTTATCCTAAAGCAAAAGAAATAGAATACATTTCGAGAATACGAAATAAACAAGAGGGAATCAAGTTTTTGGTAGATGTAGATACTACGATGCGTGATTTTTATTACCACTACAAACCCGAAGTTAAAACAGCAGTTGAAAAGAGACCAATTAATCGTTATCAAAATTTAGAAGCGGTTAGTGATTCTGCCTATGTAAATATTAAAGATAAATTTGTGTATGAATTGTTTTTCGCAAACAAAGGTGGTTGTGTGAGTCCATTAATTATACAATGGAATTATAAAGATGGTTCTTCTGAAATTGACAGAATTAACGCTTATATATGGCGTAAGAATGAAAAAAATGTGGTAAAATCATTTTCAAAAAATAAAGAAGTGGCCTCTGTACAAATTGATCCATACCGAGAAACTGCTGACATTGATGAGAAAAACAATACGTGGAACATAAAAGAATCTGCAAATCGTTTTGATGTATTTAAAAATAAAACAGTAGGCCGTGGCCAAAGTGCTGGTGGTAATTTGATGCAACAGAAGGCTAAAAAGTAATCTCTATTTGAATTAAAACAATAAGCCCCTTAAACTTTAAGTTCAAGGGGCTTTCTTATTAAAAAATATGAATGATTTAATCTTTGATGAATTTTTTAGTAATAATTCTTTCTCCGTCATTAGCTTGTATAAAATAAACTCCTTTAGTTAAAGAACTTACATTAATACTAGTTTGACTTGCGTAATTAGCGACATGCGATAAAACTGTTTTTCCTAAAGCATCAATAACTTGTATTTTCCCAAAATGAGAATCAGAAGAAATAAATAATTCAGAAGAAACTGGATTTGGAGCAATATAAAAATTTGCTGTTGTATTACTTGATTGAATTCCCGTTGAAATAGCTGGGTTAACCGTTAAAAACCAAGAAACAGTTGCTGGAGGAAAAGATCCAAGACTTGTTGTGAGTGCAACATTAGCAACCACAGTATAATTTCCTGCAGTTGCAGCACCAGGAGTTCCAGTTAAAAGTATACAACCATTAGCTCCACCTGCAATAATGCCACTTCCTGGATTTACAGAGTAACTTAATCCTGTTGGTAAACCAGTCATTGATACAATTTGAGCTGAAGTTATTGTTGCACCACTAAAAGCTGATGCAATGCTAACCTGAATTACAGTGTTGTAACCTGAAGCTATTGTTGCGTTTGGTAAGTTTGTGTTTTCAGCAGGTGTTGTACAGTATCCTGTAGTTGCTGCAGAACAGCCCGGTGTAATTGTACACTGAGCATTTAATTGTGCTAAACTGCCAATTACTAGGGCAGCAAAAAGTAATGTTTTTTTCATAGGTTATAGTTTTAAGTTTGTCTAATTTATAAATAAAATAGGATTTTGACAAATAAAAAATATAACAGTTAGTCTTTATTTTTGCTATCCATTAAAATAGTAACAGGTCCATCATTAATTAAAGCTACTTTCATATCAGCTCCAAATACTCCCGTTTGGATTGATTTTTCTAGTAACAAAGAAAGTAATTGAATGCAATATTCATATAAAGGAATGGCGATTTCAGGTTTTGCAGATTTTATAAATGAAGGCCGATTTCCTTTTTTTGTGGATGCAAATAAGGTGAATTGTGATACTAATAAAATATCGCCATTAATATCTTTTAATGAAAGATTCATTTTTTTTTCTGAATCTGAAAAAATTCGCATGCCAACTAATTTACTACATAGCCAATTAGCATCTTCATTTGTATCTGATTCTTCCACACCTACTAATACCAAAAAACCAGTTCCAATTTTTGAATGTAATACATTATTAATTGTAACGGATGCTTCGGAAACCCGCTGAATCACAAAACGCATGAAGTTTATTTTTTGTATTTAGCAATACCAACATCCAACCATTTTACATATTCCGAAATATTTGGATCATAACCTCTTACAGGAGTTAATAATTTTTCGTCGCCATTAATTAAAACATACAATGGTTGCGTACTCGATCCGTAAATTGTTTCTTCAAGGTATTTATATTTATCTCCAATGTCAGTTATTTCGCGTTCTTTACCATACCATTGTACCTTCATATAATCTTTTGGATCTAAGGCTCTTTTATCATCAACGTATAAAGAAACTAAAACAACATCATTATTTAAACGCTTAGTCACTTCATGGTCTGGCCAAACATAATCTTCTGTCTTACGACAATTAGCGCAAGCGTGCCCTGTAAAATCTATTAATAATGGCTTCCCAACTTTTTTGGCGTAAGCTAAAGCATGTTCATAGTCATTTTTAAAATGAATGATTCCATTTTTATTTACTTCCATGTATTTTTCAAATTCTGCATCTTTAGGCACAGAAGGTGTATTTGTATTTCCTGCCGAGCCTCCAAAACCATGTGGCGATTCTGAATATTCTAATGGAGGTAATATTCCACTAAATAATTTTAATGGAGCGCCCCATAATCCTGGTATTAAATACATACAAACAAAAAAGGAAGTCAATGCTACAAATAATCTACCAACCGAAACATATTTTACATCGCTGTCATGTGAAGTTTTAAATACACCTAATAAATAAAAAGATAAGAATGCAAAGATTGCAATCCAAATTCCTACAAATACTTCGCGTGTTAAAATACCTGCTTGTATTACTAAATCGGCATTAGATGCAAATTTTAAAGCTAAAGCTAATTCTAAAAAACCTAAAGTTACTTTTACTGTATTTAACCAACCTCCCGATTGCGGTAATGAATTTAACCAACCAGGGAAAGCAGCAAATAATCCAAATGGTAAAGCAAGTGCTAAAGCGAAGCCAAACATGCCCCAAAACGGCCCTGAAATACTTGTTGCTGCTTCAACTAAAAGTGTTCCTATAATTGGTCCCGTACAAGAAAATGAAACTAATACTAAAGTAAAAGCCATAAAGAAAATACCAACGTAGCCACCTTTATCAGATTTTGCATCTATTTTATTAACGAAAGAACTTGGTAATGTTATTTCAAAAGCACCTAAAAATGACATAGCAAAAATTAGAAGCAATAAAAAGAAAGCTAAATTGAACCATACATTGGTTGAAAGAGAATGCAAAGCACCCGCTCCAAATATTAAGGTAACGCCTAAGCCTAATGCTACATATAAAATAATGATTGAGATGGCAAACAAAAATGCATTTTTAATACCCTGTGCTTTTGTTTTACTTTGTTTAGTAAAGAAACTCACATTCATTGGTATCATTGGGAAAACACAAGGTGTTAATAAAGCGGTTAAACCTCCTAAAAACCCTGCTAAAAAAATGGCCCACCAAGCTTTGTTTTCTTTTTCTTTAACTACTTCAATAATATCAGGATCTAATCCTGCTTCAGAAACTGTTGTTGTTTTAATTGCTTCATTTGCTTGAAGTGTAGAATCTTTTAAGGCAACTGAATCATTTGTTTGGGTTGTATTAGTTACAACCGGAATTAATTTAACACCAGCACTTGTTTTTATGCATTCAGCACTGCCTGTTAACGCAAAATCAAAATTATCTGCCGGCGGGAAAATGCATTTTTCTTCGGTACAAGCCTGAAACTCATACTTACCTTTTATAGTAATTTTTTTATCGCTTAATAATTTTATGCGTTGGGTAAATGATGCTGTATGTTTAAAGTACTCAACATTCATTTCAAATACTTTATCAAATTCTTTCAAAGGTTTTCCTTGAATGACCTTTCCAACCAATTCGTAATCTTTTGATTTTGTAAAAGTAAATACGGTTGGGTTTGGACCATCATCAGCCAACTTGTTTAATGAATACATATGCCATGGCTCATCTATAGTTGCCGAAAATATTAAATCATATTCGCAAGCCGAAACTTTTTTATTTGATAATTTAAAGTGAACTGGATTATCTTGAGCATTAGCAATAGATATACTCAATGAAACTAAAAGAAAGATTTGTGTGATTTTTTTTAACATAATAGTAATTTGGTGTTATAAAAGTAAGGCTATTTTTTAATTTTCAGAATTGAGTTTACAATTGAAATATAATCATTATTTGAATCCTAATTGAGGTTTATAATTTACTTTTTAAAGCTGTTGATGGAATAGTAACAATTAAATCAATCAATTTAGGAGGTAAACATTGCATATCATTACAAGTCATGTATTCTAATGTTATTTTTATGTTAATCATTTCTTTAGAATTACATTTTATTTTTTGTGTAAAAATGGCTTCTTTTTCAAATGTAAAGACCTTTGCATCAAATGCTTTGTCAAATATTTCATGAGCATTGGTTTCTTCAACTTTCCCAATAAGTGTAATTTTTGGATTAGGAGTTATTGTGAATGAAGTTGGTATTGCACCAGCATCGCAGGGGCGTTGCGAATAAATATGCCATTTGTTTTCGATAGTTGCTGTAATTATTATTTCACCTTCTAAGTTTGATAAAGGACTATAAACTACATTCCATTTTATTGGATTTAATTCTGGTTGTTGACTAAAGGAAACTAAAGAAGTTAAAAGACTTATAATTACTAGTATAAATTTCATAAATTTTATTTTTAGTGAAATTAGGAATTATTTTAAAACCGATATAAATTTGATGTATAAATAATGTTAAGTCAAAAGGACAGTTTGTTTGTTTAAAATCAGTCATTTAGTCAATAAAATAAACCGTTTCAGGAAAAAATAGCAGTAAATTTTAGTTGGATTAAGATTTGTTCAAATTAGTGTAAATCAATAAGAAATTTAATAATCACTTAAATCAATGACTATTATCACATTAATAAGTAATAAAAAAAACTAAAATTATACAACCTTAAAGAATCTATTCTAACCGTAAAATAAAAACCCATATATATGAACTTTGATAATTTTACCATTCAATCACAAGAAGCAATTCAGCAAGCAATACGAATTGCAACAGCTAATGGAAATCAAGCAATCGAAAACGGACACATTTTAAAATCTATTTTAGAAGTAGATGAAAATGTGACGCCATTTATTTTCAAAAAAATTGGTATTAATCAAACCAATTTCTCAAAAACTGTTGAGGCAATTGTAAATTCTTATCCTAAGGTAAGTGGCGGCCAACCTTATTTATCAAACAACGCCAATCAAACGATTGCAAAAGCAACAAATTATTTAAAAGAGTTTAAAGACGAATATATTACTATTGAACATTTATTATTAGGAATTTTAGCTTCAAATGATTCTGTTGCGCAGTTATTGAAAGATAACGGCATGACAGAAAAAAACTTAAAGGCTACAATTCTTGAATTAAGAAAAGGCTCAACAGTTACAAGTCAATCGCAAGAGGAAACCTATAATGCATTAAATAAATACGCGATTAATTTAAATACACAAGCTCGTAATGGTAAGCTTGATCCTGTTATTGGAAGAGATGAAGAAATTCGTCGTGTATTACAAATATTATCACGTCGTACAAAAAACAATCCTATTTTGGTTGGAGAACCAGGCGTTGGTAAAACAGCAATTGCGGAAGGTTTAGCGCATCGAATTATAGCAGGTGACGTTCCTGAAAATTTAAAAAGCAAACAAGTTTTTTCTTTAGATATGGCTGCATTAATTGCAGGCGCAAAATATAAAGGAGAGTTTGAAGAACGTTTAAAATCGGTTGTAAAAGAAGTAATAGGAAGCAATGGAGATGTTGTTTTGTTTATTGACGAAATTCACACATTGGTTGGAGCAGGCGGTGGTGGCGAAGGAGCAATGGATGCTGCTAATATTTTAAAACCAGCATTAGCCCGTGGAGAATTAAGAGCAATTGGCGCAACGACATTAAATGAATATCAAAAATATTTCGAAAAAGATAAAGCCTTAGAACGTCGTTTTCAAAAGGTAATGGTTGATGAGCCTTCCTCAGAAGATGCTATTTCGATATTACGTGGTATTAAAGAAAAATACGAAGCACATCATAAAGTGCGTATTAAAGATGAAGCGATTATTGCCGCAGTTGAACTTTCACAACGCTATATCAGTGATCGTTTTTTACCAGATAAAGCCATCGATTTAATGGATGAGGCCGCATCTAAATTACGTATGCAAATAAATTCGATGCCTATTGAGTTAGATGAATTGGAACGTAAAATCATGCAACTCGAAATTGAACGTGAAGCAATGAAACGTGAGGAGGAAGATGCAAAAGTTGAAGTTTTAAATAAAGATTTAGCGGATTTAAATGACAAACGCATTGCCTTAAAAGCAAAATGGCAAAGTGAAAAAGAAGCTATTGAAGGGGTACAAAAAGTCAAAGCAGATATTGAAAATTATAAACACGAAGCTTCTAATTATGAAAAGCAAGGTGATTTTGGAAAAGTAGCTGAAATACGTTATGGTAAAATACAAGAGGCTGAAGCATTATTGATTTCTTTAGAAGATAAATTAAGTGAAGCTAAAACTAACGGTTCTCAATTATTAAAAGAAGAAGTTGATAGTGAAGATATAGCTGATGTTATTAGTGCTTGGACAGGCATACCAGTTTCTAAAATGTTACAAAGTGATAAGCAAAAATTATTGGCTTTAGAAGAAGAACTACATAAGCGTGTTGTTGGACAACAAACCGCAATCGAAGCTATTTCGGATGCTGTTAGACGAAGCAGAGCTGGTTTACAAGACAATAAAAAACCAATTGGTTCATTCATTTTCTTAGGAACAACAGGTGTTGGTAAAACTGAATTAGCTAAAGCTTTAGCCGATTATTTGTTTAATAATGAAAATGCAATGACGCGTATTGATATGAGTGAATATCAAGAGCGTCATGCTGTGAGTCGATTAATTGGCGCGCCTCCGGGATACATTGGTTTTGAGGAAGGTGGACAATTAACTGAAGCTGTTCGTCGCAGACCATATAGTGTCATATTATTAGATGAAATTGAAAAAGCGCATCCTGATGTTTTTAATATTTTGTTACAAGTATTAGATGATGGCAGATTAACTGATAATAAAGGTAGAACGGTTAATTTTAAAAACACCATTATTATTATGACATCAAATATTGGTTCACATATTATACAAGAGAATTTTGACAATTTAACTGAATTAAATAAGGATGAGATTTTAGCAAAAACTAAAACAGAAGTATTTGATTTATTAAAGAAATCAGTTCGACCCGAATTTTTAAATAGAGTTGATGAAGTTATAATGTTTGAACCTTTAACAAGAGATGATGTACATAATATTGTGAAAATTCAGTTCGAGCAAATCTCAAAACGATTAGCAGAACAACATTTCACTATATCAGCTACTGACGAAGCAATTGATTGGTTGGCTCAATTAGGTTACGATCCGCAATATGGTGCTCGTCCAGTAAAACGTGTGTTGCAAAAACAAGTATTGAATGAATTATCAAAACAAATTT
>CAIYSA010000206.1 GCA_903928655.1 uncultured Bacteroidota bacterium | reverse complement strand
TTACAACAAGTAAATTAAGCGATTCTGTTATTTGTTCTTATGTTGGGTATAAAAGATTAACGCGGTTAATAAAGCTTGGTCAAAGTCAAATCATAAATTTCCCATTATCGCCTGAAGGTTATAATCTTAATGAGATTGTAGTAAAAGCGGGCGAAAATCCTGCGCATCGTATTATCAGAAATGTAATTGCAAACAAACCTATTAATAATAAAAGAAAATTAGATGCTTATCAATATGAAAGTTATAATAAGGTTGAATTTGATTTAAGTCGTATTCCGAAAGAAATGCGAGAAAAAAAAATATTTAAGCCAATTCAATTTGTTTTTGATAATGTTGATAGTGTAAATTCAGGCGAAAAACCGTCTTTACCAATTTTTATAACGGAGTCATTATCTGAGTTGTATTATCGTAGTAATCCAAATTTAAAGAAAGAAATTATTAAAGCCAGTAAAGTTACAGGTATTGAAAACACTAGTATTACATCTATAATGGGTGATATGTATCAAAATATAAATATTTACGATAATAATATTTTGGTTTTTGGTAAAGGCTTTACTAGTCCAATTTCTGACAATGGTTTGTTTTATTATAAATATTATTTAGAGGATAGTATTATTATCGGTAATTCTAAGTGCTATCATATTCGCTTTAAATCTAAACGTCCGCAAGAATTATGTTTTTCTGGAAATATGTGGATTGCTGATTCAACATGGGCAGTTAAGCGTTTGGAAATGACTATTCCTAAAGATGCAAATATTAACTTTATAAATTCAGCAAATATCGTTCAGGAGTTTAGTAAAATTGATAGTACTTGGATGTTAAGTAAAGATAGATTGGTGATTGACTTCGCAATGAATGCAAAACAAATTGGTGTTTATGGCCGCAAAACAACTTCTTATAAAAATTTTACAATTAATCAGCCTAAGGATGTAAAGTTTTATGAGTTTGGTGATAAAATAATTGTGGAAGATGACGCCTCAAAAAAAGATGATGCGTTTTGGGATTTAAATCGCCATGATAGTTTATCATTGCGAGAAAAGAAAATATATCATATGATTGATACAATTAAAACTTTGCCAATTTATCGAACATGGGTTGATATATTAACCATTTTTGTTTCTGGCTATAAAGTGGTAAATAATTTTGAAATAGGACCATACTTTAATTTGGTAAGTTATAATAGAATTGAAGGACCAAGAATAAGATTTGGAGGAAGAACTAGTAGTAAATTCAGCAGATGGTATGAGTTACAAGGTTATGTAGCTTATGGATTTAAAGATGAAAAATTTAAATATAGTTTAGGTTTCAAAACTTTTATTTCTAAAAAACCGCACAGGCAGTTAGTTGGGTTAAATTATAAAAGTGATTATGAAATTTTAGGTCAAAGTCAAAATGGTTTTTCTCAAGATAATATTTTCGCTTCTTTATTTCGTACAAGTCCTTTAACAAACTTAACACGAGTTGATAACACAACAGCTTGGTACGAAAGAGAATGGATGGATGGATTAACTACAAAAGTTTCTTTAGTTGGAAGAACCATTACACCTTTGATTGCTAATAGTTATAAATACTATAAAAATGATGGAAGTATTACAACTAAAGAAAATATTAGAAATACAGAGGTTAGATTAAATATTAGATTCGCATTTAGAGAAAAGTTTATCAATGGTGATTTTAGTCGAATTAGTCTTGGCACAAAATGGCCAGCTATTCAGTTGAGCTATTCCAAATCATTACAAAATGCATTTCAAGGAGAATATGATTATCAAAAAGTGGTTTTAAATTTAAATGATAGAGTTCGTTTAGTTTCTATTCTAGGTTACACAGACTATACTTTAGAAGCTGGTAAAATATTTGGAACATTGCCATATCCATTAATGGAATTGCATGGCGGAAATGAAACCTATGTTTATGATTACATGGCTTATAATATGATGAAATATTATGAATTTACAAGCGATCAATATGCATCTATTGGCGTTTTTCATCATTTTGAAGGGATATTATTTAATAAAATACCTTTAATTAAAAAATTAAAATGGAGAGAAGTTGTTACCTGTAAAGCTTTGTGGGGAAGTGTAAATGATAAAAATAAAAAAGTAATAATTTTTCCAACCACATTAAGCGCATTAGGCAATGAGCCATATGTTGAAGTTAGTGCGGGTATTGAAAACATTTTTAAAGTATTTAGGATTGACGCTCTATGGCGCTCAACTTATTTAAGACCTAGAGCTATTGATAATTTTGGAGTTAAAGTTGGCTTTCAACTCGCGTTTTAATATGATACTTAGATCAGAAAACTTAGTAAAAAAATACAAGAATCGGACAGTTGCAAATAATGTAAGTGTGCAAGTTCAACAAGGAGAAATTGTTGGACTATTAGGACCAAATGGTGCTGGTAAAACAACTTCATTTTATATGATTGTTGGTATGGTAAAACCAAATTCTGGAAAAATTTTTTTGGATGATAGAGATATCACAAACGAACCAATGTATAAGCGTGCTCAGTTAGGTGTTGGTTATTTACCGCAAGAGCCATCTGTATTTCGAAAACTAAGTATCGAAGATAACCTGCGCGCCGTTTTAGAAATGACTAAACTAACAAAAAAAGAACAAGAGCTGAAAGTAGAAAGTTTGTTAGATGAATTTGCTTTACATCATGTTCGTAAAAATCTTGGTGATCAGCTGTCTGGTGGAGAACGTAGAAGAACAGAAATTGCAAGAGCACTTGCTACTGATCCAAAATTTATATTATTAGACGAGCCATTTGCAGGCGTTGATCCAATTGCGGTTGAAGATATTCAAAGTGTTATTCGAAAACTAAAAGATAAAAATATTGGTATTTTAATTACGGATCATAACGTACATGAAACTTTAAGCATTACAGATAGAACATATTTACTTTATGCTGGAGAAGTTATTAAATCTGGTTCGGCAGAAGATTTAGCAAATGATGAAATGGTTCGACGTGTGTACCTTGGAAGTAATTTTGAGCTTAGAAAATAAATAGTGAGCCATACAAATCATAAGTCATTAGATGAAGTTAATGCTTCAGTAAACACTTCTAATCGAGGAGGATTTAAAAAACTATTAGCTTTTATTGGCCCTGCTTATATGATTAGTGTTGGCTATATGGACCCAGGCAATTGGGCTACAGATATAGAAGGTGGTAGCAGATATGGCTACAAACTAATTTGGGTATTGGTAATGAGTAATGTAATGGCTTTGATTCTACAAAGTTTATGCGCAAGGCTTGGTGTAGTTTACAAAAGAGATTTAGCGCAAGCCAATAGAGACACCTACCCTAGCTTTATTAATTTCCCGTTGTATGTATTAGCAGAAATTGCAATTGCAGCATGCGACTTAGCAGAAGTGCTTGGTATGGCTATAGGATTGAAATTATTATTTGGCTTACCATTAATTTGGGGTGTAGCCATTACTATATTAGATACATTTCTGCTGCTTTATTTACAAAAAATGGGCATGCGTCGCATGGAGGCATTTATTATTGGATTGATTTCTGTGATATTTTTATCGTTTGTGGTATTGCTGTTTATTGCAAAGCCAGATGCTGGTTTGCTAATACAAGGGCTAAAACCTAGCTTGCCAGATAGCAGAGCATTGTATATTGCTATTGGCATCATTGGTGCTACTGTAATGCCGCATAATTTGTATCTGCATAGCGCATTGGTGCAAACCCGAAAAATTGGTGATGATGAAGCTAGCATCAGAAAAGCCATCAAAATAAATACAATAGATAGTGCAATAGCTTTAAACTTGGCATTGTTTGTAAATGCTGCCATTTTAATATTAGCAGGCAGTGTGTTTTTTAGAAACAACCTTCATCAAGTATCAAGTATAGAAGAAGCGCATCAATTATTAACCCCATTAGTTGGCTCTACGCTAGCGCCTATTTTATTTGCTATCGCATTAATTGCAGCTGGGCAAAGCAGCACTGTTACAGGCACACTTGCTGGCCAAATCGTAATGGAAGGTTATTTGCAAATAAGAATAAATCCATGGCTCCGCAGAATTATTACAAGATCTGTAGCCATTATTCCAGCACTATTCGTGATTATTTTTATGGGAGAAGATAAGGTAGATGAAATGCTAGTATTTAGTCAAGTCATACTAAGTATTCAATTGGCATTTGCTGTAATTCCACTCATTATTTTTGTAAGCGATAAAAATAAAATGAAGCAATATGCTATTAAGCCATTGCTGCTTGGTGCATCTATTTTAATTGCTGGCTTAATCTTGTTTTTAAACTTCAAATTAATATTTGGTGAAGCTTACGAATATATTACAACTAGTAAAAACACTTTGGTAATAGCCTTGGTGGTAATTGGTTTAATTTTATTTGT
>CAIYSA010000205.1 GCA_903928655.1 uncultured Bacteroidota bacterium | reverse complement strand
GGCATTTTAAAAAAAGATTTTACTTACAAAACAAATTTTTCAATAATTTATAATGGCGATAGCATTCAAACATCAGATGTTTTAGGTTTAAAAGTTTATGGAGTTGGAGATCCAAGTTTTAATTCGGCATATTTTTACAATAATGATTCACTATTTTTTACAGGATTAATTAAAAAAATAAAGTTAGCAGGTATAAAAAAAATAAATGCAATTAGTGTCGATAATTCATACTTCAACAACTCCATTCCAGACTCATGGATTTGGGGAGATATTGGGAATTACTTTGGAGCAATTCCAAATGGTTTATCCTATAAAGACAATAAATTTTCTATTTTTTATACAAGTGCTCAATCAAATACATTAGCTAAAATTGAAAGCATTAAACCCGCTTATTTTTCTGAAAAAATAAAATTACAATCGGATGTATTAAGTTTTGGGACTGAAGACGAGGCTTATGTTTATGGCAATCCAGATGAATACACGCGCAAAGTGAGTGGAAAAATTCCTACAAACAAAACAAACTATGAAATAGAAGCACAAATGCCAGAACCCGAAGTGTATTTTAATTATGAGTTAACAACTGTGCTTAAAAAAAATAATTTATTTATAGCAAAAGAAAATATTAATATATTGGAAGATAAAACATTAAAATCAAAATGGATTTACACGCACACAAGTCCGAAACTTGAGAAAATTATTTTTTACACTAATACAAAAAGCAATAACCATTATGCTGAAAGTTTATTAAAAACGGTTGGGGCAATAAAAACAGGAAAACAAGGCACAACAGAAAACGGGATTGAAACTGTTGAAAAATATTGGGAAAGCAGAGGAATAAATATAAGTGGCTTGCATATGGTTGATGGAAGTGGCTTATCGCGAGCAAACACAATCACAACTAAAATTCAAGCAGAAATATTGACTCTTATTTATAATGATAGTTTAATGTACGACGCCTTTAATAACTCCTTACCAATTGCAGGAAAAAATGGCAGTATGACTAGCTTATGTAAGGGAACATTTGCTGAAAATAATTTACGAGCTAAAACAGGTTACATCAATAGAGCCAGAGGATATTGTGGTTACGTGAAAACAAAATCAGGTAAAAATTTAGCGTTTTCAATCCTATTTAATAATTATGATTGCAGTCCTAAAGAAATGAAATTAAAAATAGAGAAATTTCTTGTTGCTTTAGTGGAGCTTTAGTTTATTTATATAGTATTCTCAATTTCTTATATTTCAAATAAGTAGCGTAAGCTGAAATTTTGGAAACTAAAAAACCAGTTTTACCATCCAAAAAACCTAAGTGCAAAATATAATGATCAATAAATTTGGCTATTGGATTTACAAGTAATTTATAAATTGGCGCCTTTTTTCCTTTTTCAAAATATGCTTTTGAAGCAATGGTTGTAAAATAATCTACTTGTTTGTAATGGTCGGCAATAGTATTAATACTATAATGTAAAATATCGCCCTTTAAATGCCCAGCTTTTTTATCGCCTTCAAATAATTCATATTTATCATGAGGATTTGTGCCAGTCCAATGTCCTTTTGTACTATCCCATAAGCGCAATTTTTTATCAGGATACCAATTACAATGATGAACCCAATTACCACAATAATTAGTCAACCTATTCATATAATAGCCATCACAACTAAAATTATCTTTTACCGCAAGAATTGATTTTATAAGTGTTTCATCAAGCGCTTCATCAGCATCTAAAGATAAAACGTGATTATTTTTAGCGTAAGTAATTGCTCTGTTTTTTTGTTGAATATGTCCATCAAAAGCATGCTCAAAAAAATTGACTCCTAAGCTTAAGCATATCTCCTTCGTTTTATCTTTACTAAAAGAATCGAGCACAACAATTTCATCAGCAATTTGCTGAACCGATTGAATACATCGAGCAATATTCTTCTCTTCGTTAAACGTAATTATAACAACTGATAATTTTGGCATAATGTAAATTTAATATTTTGTTAGTTTATATAACTACAAACATTAAATTTGTTTTCCGTGAAATTAACACAACCAAATACTCCAAAAAAAAACAGTCTATATATTTTAGGCCTAATACTTGCTTTTTGCTTGGTATATTACAAGCTAATTTATGCTGGTTTTGTAAGTTGGGATGATGCAGAATACATTACTGACAATAAGGATGTACGAAATGTAAACTGGAACTCATTATTGACCCATTTTTATGTTGGAAATTACCATCCTCTAACCATGCTAAATTATGCTTTAGATTGGAAATTATTTGAACAAAACCCAATAGGCTACCATTTAGAAAATATTTTATGGCACTTCCTAAATTCTATTTTAGTATTTTATGTTGCTTATCATTTTTTAAAAGAGAAATCAACCGCTTTGTTAGTTACTATTGTGTTTGCCATACATCCAATACAAGTAGAAACTATTGCTTGGGTTGCAGAACGCAAAAATTTATTATCTACTTTTTTTATTTTAGTCTCACTACTTTTTTATGTAAAATATAGCTTTAAAAATAAATTCATATTTTATTTGGCGACGCTTTTATTTTTTTGTTTCTCCTTATTATGCAAACCCTCTTTTATTATTTTCCCACTACTATTAATTTTGATGAATTGGGAATCAAACAAACAAATAACTAAACGTCATCTTCTACAAAAAATACCATTTGTAGTCATATCCATTTTATTTTCATTTATTACTATAAAAGCACAACAAGAAGGTGGCTTTATAAACTCGAATCATGCCTTTGGAATTTTTGAACGCATTGGTTATGCAGGCTATGCAATTACACAGTACATCTATCATTTTATTAATCCAACGAACCTATCAGTTATTTATCCTTATCCACAAAATAAAACTATAAGCCTTGTTTTTGGATATTTTTTCATAGCCATTTTAGGCGTTATTATTTACAAATTAATTAAAACAAAAAACAAAAATTTACTTTTTGGTATTGCAATCTTTATAATCAATTTAATACTAGTACTTCAGTTTGTGCCATTTGGCGAAGTACTTACGGCAGACCGTTATATGTATTTTGCAATTATTGGTTTAAGTATTGTTTTATTTACCTTAATTAAAATTACTAATAAACACATCGTTATAACATCAACGCTATTAGTAATTGCCTTAGGAAGTTTATCCTTTTTAAGACTCAATGTTTGGAAAAATAGTATTGCTTTATACGAAGATATTTTGCTAAAAAATCCACGCTCATATATTGCCCTTAATAGCTTGGGTGCAGACTATATGAAAAGAAAAGAATATGCTTTATCAGAGAAATATTACAACAAATCTATTTTCGAAAACAGTAATTCTCATAAATCATTTTACAACAGAGCTTTGTTGTATTCAATGACCAATGAAACAAAAAAGGCAATTGCAGATTACACAAAATCTATTGAGTTAGCTAATTATTACAAGGCATATATTGGAAGGGCTAATATTTATTATTTACTAAAAGATTTTCCAAAAGCTATAAATGATGCAGAAAAAGCATTGGTTATAAATCCAAATAATGCTAAAGCTAATTTTGTTTTAGCTAACTGCTATGATGATTTAAACCAATTAGATAAAGCGTTATATTATTATAATCAAACCATTATTAGTAATAATGAAGACGCTTCATTTTATTTGAGAAGAGGGATTTTGTTTGGGAAACAACAACAATTTGATTTATGTTTAAATGATTTAGAAACTTGCACAACGTTACAAGCAAATTACGCTGAAGCCTATTACTGGAAAGGAGTTGTAAAAGTCAACTTAAAACAAAACCCTTGTTTTGACCTTAAAAAAGCGTTGGATTTAGGCTTTTTAGAAGCTGAAAAACCATTATATAAATACTGCCAATAATTGCCTGTATTTTTATTAATTTAGAGGTCTCATAATTAGATACATTTTGGAAATAAAAGCCTTAAATACTTGGATAACAAAAGATAGTGAACCTCTTATTATTGCTGGTCCGTGTGGCGCAGAAACACATGAGCAAGTTATGGAAACTGCTAAGTTGCTTCACGACATAAAAACAGTAAAATTATTTAGAGCAGGAATTTGGAAACCACGTACACGCCCTAATTCATTTGAAGGTGTAGGCGAAGAAGGATTAATTTGGTTAAAAGATGTCCAAAAACAATTCAATTTAAAAACAACTGTTGAAGTAGCAAATGCACAACATACAGAATTAGCTTTAAAACATGGCGTTGACGTTTTATGGATTGGAGCAAGAACAACAGGCAACCCATTTAGTGTACAAGAAATTGCAGATGTGTTAAGAGGTGTTGATATTCCGGTTTTTATAAAAAATCCAATTCATGCCGATTTACAATTATGGATTGGAGCTATTGAAAGAATTTCAAATTCTGGAATTACGAAATTAGCGGCAATTCATAGAGGATTTCATTATGCAGGAAAAACAAAATACCGCAACAAACCCTTATGGGAAATTGCACTTGAGTTAAAAACAACACTTCCAAACTTACCTATTATTTGCGACCCAAGTCACATAAGTGGGAATAGAGAATTAATTAAACATGTTTCTCAAAAGGCTTTAGATTTGGGAATGAATGGCTTAATGATTGAGTCACATATAAACCCATCAGTGGCATTAAGTGATGCGCAACAACAACTTACACCAGCTGCATTAAAGGAGTTATTATCAAATTTAATTTACAGACAAACAACTTCTGAAAATCCTGATTTCACAAATAAATTGGATCAATTTAGAAATATCATTAATGAAATTGACGACGAACTCCTTAATATTCTTAAAAAAAGAATGAATATCATCGAGCAAATTGGAGAATACAAAAAGGAACATCATATTACTATTTTTCAATTAGACCGTTGGAAACAAATATTAGAGAGCAGACCGATTTGGGCTGAAAAGATTGGTCTTCCAACCGTTTACACTGAAAAAATTTGTCAATTATTACATGAGGAATCAATACGGATTCAAACTGAAATTATGAATAAAAAATAAGCTTAAATAGGATCTCCTCATTAACTCAGTCATCTTTTTAACCTTCTTTTTTCTTGAAAAAAAAGAAGCAAAAATTCAAGCTAAATCACCAAATCCGTTTGTCTTAGCTAAAAAAGTCTTCGCAACGCCACCAGAAAAACTAGGATTTCGCACCGATTTAGCAAAGTCTGTCGCACAATTACTAACGTATGCTGTAATTTGAGCCAAGGGTTATCTTTGGTTTTACTAATAAATAATAAATTCATATTGCATTTAAAAACTAAAATCTACTTTAAAGTATTGATATTAGAAAATTTTTAGCTTCTGACGAGACTCTAATTTATACTCTTTACAAGGTAATTTATTGTATTAAATTCTATTGATTCGTTTTCTTTTAACCCAATTAATTTTAACCCTAAAGGTGATTTGTTTGAAATAACAAAAATAGATTTATCGTCTATTTGCATTTTTCCAATGGCAGCCGCGATAAAAAAATAACCTTTAGTTGTTTTAACTAAGCTGCCTAACACCACATTATTTGCAACAGTAGAGAAATTTATTGCATTAAATTCTTTGATCTGAGACTCAATTTCTTTGATCTGACTTCCTAATTTTTCCTGTTCAAGATGCATCATTGCCTTTGATGTTTCGTGCTTATCGCCAACGGTGCTTTTAGTTTCGTTTTTAGACGCCTCATCTAAGTCGTCCATCATCGCATTTAAATCTTTCAACTTATCATTTAAAAAAGCCGAAACTTTATCTATTATAGTGTGTTTGAGGTCGTGCATTTATTTTATAAAATCTAAAAGTAGTTTTAAATTAACAAATAATTATAAATTTACATTTAATGAGTGAATACAAAATAAAAGCTTTAACTAAATTGAATTGCGTTTTGTGCTTTTTAGTATTCTCGTTAACACAAAACGGTCAAGATTCGTTAGATGTGAAAGCGAAATTTGAACCATCCTTTAATATTCAATTAGGCTATCTTCCTAAAACCTATCCAATATCACCAAAAACTAATCATAGCTTATCCTCCTCTATTGGCTTAATGTGGGAATTAAATGGGAAAGATAAATGGCATCAATTATACCGTTTTCCGAAAGTTGGAGTAGAATTATTTATGAGTGATTTTGGAAACCCTAAAGAAATGGGATACAGTTTAGGGGTAGTTCCTACTATTGAAATAAAAACAAAAAAAGGATCTAAAAACTTTTATGCAAAGTATGGATTCGGCATGGCTTATTTTAACAAATACTATAATGCAACTAGCAACCCAAATAACTATTACATTGGATCAAGCCTAACAGCGATGGTGTCATTAAATTTTATGTGGAAAAAAAGATTGACAAAAAACACCCAATTAACTTATGGTTTAAGTGCATTTCATTATTCGAATGGGCATACACAATTACCAAATGTGGGACTTAATTTTGTTGTAGCAAATGTAGGTTTACAGTTTGATAAATTTAGAGAACATAAAATTGAAGAAATTCTTACTAAAAAAAACCGCTTAACGTATTCAGTTAAATTAGGACTTGGCAGGCATGAATTTGGAGCAACAGAAAAAGCGGTTGGAGGACCAAAATACAATAGCTACCACTTATCGGCATGGGTGAACAAACCACATAAAAATATACATTTATGGCAAGTGGGAATAACAGCAGCCTATTACAGTAGTTTTTATGAATATATTATTTCGCAAGAAGTTTATAAAACAAAACAAAAACAAAAATCATTAACAGGCATTATATTTATAGGACACGAATTTATTTTTGGTAAAATTAGTTTAAGCACGCAAGTTGGATTTTATCTTTATAATCCATTTTTTATCAAACAAAAAAAGTTAGAAAATACATGGGGAAATTTAGGGGAAAAAATAGAAGCAATAAACACCAATAGATTTGGGGTATTGTATTATCCTTTTAAAAAACATAACACACTAAATAAGTTAAACAACCAACTATTTATGGGAGTATTTATAAAAGCTAATTTATTTCAGGCTGATTTATTTGAATATAGTTTAGGGTTTACCTTCTAATTAGAGACCCTAATTAATTGGCCTTTTTCGGTTGAAATAATTAGTTGACTATTTTTATTTGAAACAACAGACAATAAATTTGAAGTTGTGTTTAAATTAAGAATTTCAAATGTTTTACTGTCATTTGTTTTTGCAAAAGCACCATCATTACCAACAACCCAGCCATTATTTTCAGATTCAAAATAAACGCTATTAAAATGAAACTGCTTTTGTAATTTCTTTTTGAGTTTAAAAATTTGTGAAGACTCATTTGTTTCAGGATTTATTTTATAAACACCTCCATTAAAACCAGATAAAAAACCAAGACTTTTATTTACATAAGCATAAGAAGTAAAATAATCATTTCCTAAATCATAAGGAGAAAACGTATTAGAATTGTCGATAGTTTTATAACACAAGCCATAACCACATGCCATATATGTATTTATATCAATCGGTATTCCGCATCGCATTTCGTTACTAAAGCCGTTAAACCCATCTTTCATTTGATTACCTTGAGTACAAATAACAAACCCAATATTAAAATTTTTACCTCCAAAAAACCAAACTTTATCTTGCAAATGCATTATACCATATAAGATTCCGTTGTAAAAATTATCAGAATTGTTTGATTTAGTAAAAGGCACCCAATTAACGCCTGCATCAATTGTTTTTAAAACCATCATATTTTCACCACAACAATAACCTACAGTATCGTTTACGAATAATATATCATAAAAACTTGCGTTAACTGAATAGTTGTTAATCCATGATTTACCGCCATCAATTGTTTTATAAATATATCCAACACTTCCTTTTTCTCCACCGCAAATAAAACCTACATTTCCATTTAACCAAAATGATTTATTTATTTTAGTAGAAACTGGTGTTGAAATAATTTCGTGATTTGTAATAGCCTGTTTTTTTTTACACGACACAACTATCATTATAAAAAAGGTCATTATAAAAAAGCATCGAAGTAATTTTATCATAACTTAAATATAATAAAACCTCCTAAAAAAAATACAAAATTTAAAACACAAACACTACAATCACTAACTAAAAAGAATTTTTACTCGATAATTTAGTATTGAAGAAACTTAGCGGTAAGTTTAATTAACAATTGGGTTAAATCTGTTAAAAATTAAATACATCTCAATCCGCATTATAGCATATCTTAGACTTCCAAATTATGGCTAAAACTACAGAGGTTAAAGAAACCCCATTAATGAAACAATATAACGACATTAAGGCGAAATATCCTGATGCGATTTTATTATTTAGAGTTGGTGATTTTTACGAAACTTTTGGAGAAGACGCTATTAAAGCCGCCAAAATACTTGGTATCACGCTTACAAAGCGCGCTAACGGTCAGGCAACTTTTATTGAATTGGCTGGTTTTCCTCATCATTCGGTTGACACGTATTTACCAAAATTAGTTCGTGCTGGATTTAGAGTTGCGATTTGTGACCAATTAGAAGATCCTAAATTAACTAAAAGCATTGTAAAAAGAGGCGTTACAGAGTTAGTTACGCCTGGCGTTACATTTAATGATAAAGTACTTGAACATAAAACAAATAATTTTTTATCGAGTATTTATTTCGAAAAAGATAAAGCTGGTATTTCGTTTTTAGATGTTTCCACTGGCGAATTCCTAATAGCAGAAGGAACTTTAACGTATATTGAAAAACTCATTCAAACATTTAAGCCCAATGAGATTTTAGTTGAAAAAAACAAACGACAAACACTTGTTAATTTAATTGGCGAAAACTTTTATATTTTTGGTTTAGATGACTGGGCTTTTAAATATGATTTTGGATACGAATCTTTAATCAAACAATTTGGAACAAACTCTTTAAAGGGTTTTGGCATTGAGCAATTTAATAATGCAATCACATCTTGCGGAGCAATGTTGCATTATTTAGGTGAAACAAAACACGATAAATTACAACACATTACAACTATTTCTCGTATTGAAGAAGATCAATATGTGTGGCTTGACCGTTTTACAGTTCGCAATTTAGAATTGTTTGGTTCAAGTCATGATAACGGAAAATGTTTAATTGATGTTATTGACAATACAGTAACGCCAATGGGCTCAAGGCTTTTGAAACGTTGGTTAGCGTTACCTTTAAAACAAGTAGATTTAATTAAAGAGCGTTTAGAAGTTGTTGATTATTATATTGAACACAAAACACAGCAGTTAGAATTAAGAACTTTACTAAAAGATATTGGAGATTTAGAACGCTTAATTTCAAAGGTATCTGCTGGTAAAATAAATCCAAGAGAGTTAGTGCAATTAAAACGCTCATTAACGCTGATTGAAGGAATTAAAGAATTGATTTCGGTGAGTGAAAATAAATCACTCAAAAAAATTAACGACCAATTAAATCCATGTGTGGTTATGCGTAACCGATTGGAAACAGAGCTCAACGAAGAAGCACCAATTTTACTTCATAAAGGAAATGTTATAAATAAAGGCATTAATTCGGAGCTTGATGAGTTAAGAGCCATTGCCTATTCTGGAAAAGATTATTTACTACAAATACAACAACGAGAAATAGAACGAACTGGAATTTCTTCTTTAAAAATATCTTACAACAATGTGTTTGGATATTATTTAGAAGTAACCAATGTGCATAAAGATAAAGTACCAACAGATTGGATTCGGAAGCAAACACTAACAACGGCAGAGCGTTATATAACTCCAGAATTAAAAATTTACGAAGAAAAAATATTAGGAGCTGAAGATAAAATTGCCTTATTAGAACAAACAATTTATACAAATTTAGTAAATGATTTAATCGAATATATTGTTCCAATTCAATTGAATGCTAATTTAATAGCACGATTAGACTGTTTATCATCTTTCGCAGTTTTAGCTATTGAAAATAATTATTCTAAACCAACCATTAATGATTCATTTGTTTTAAATATTAGTGATGGAAGGCATCCTGTTATTGAAAAGCAACTTCCGATTGATACAAGTTACGTCAGTAATTCAGTTTATTTGGATAATGAAACGCAACAATTAATGATGATTACCGGACCAAATATGAGTGGTAAATCTGCTTTATTAAGGCAAGTGGCATTAATAACATTAATGGCTCAAATAGGCTGTTATGTGCCTGCTAAATCAGCAGAAATTGGAATTGTAGATAAAATATTTACAAGGGTTGGAGCAAGTGATAATATTTCTTCGGGCGAATCAACTTTTATGGTTGAAATGAATGAAACTGCTAGTATTTTAAATAATTTAAGTAACCGAAGTTTAATATTATTAGATGAGATTGGCCGCGGAACTTCAACTTACGATGGTATTTCAATAGCATGGGCAATTGCGGAGTACATTCATTCCCAGCCAATGCATAAAGCAAAAACATTGTTTGCGACACATTACCACGAGTTGAATGAAATGACGACTTATTTTCCACGCATTAAAAATTATAATGTATCTGTTAAAGAATTGGATAATAAAATCATTTTTTTAAGAAAATTACAAGAAGGTGGCAGCGAGCATAGCTTTGGAATTCATGTAGCTAGAATGGCAGGAATGCCGAAAGAAGTGTTGGATAGAGCGAATGATATACTAAAAAAGCTAGAAAAAGACCATGAACTTGAAATTACGGACACTGAAATAACAGAAAAAACAAGCATTAACGCCATTAAAACAAAATCTAAATCAGACTATCAATTAAGCTTTTTTCAGTTAAACGATCCTGTTTTAGAGCAAGTTAAGGACGAATTACTGAAAGTTGACATCAATACACTAACGCCTGTAGAGGCTTTAATGAAATTGAATGATATAAAGCGTATGCTAGGAGCGTAATTTTTATTAAAAAAAATTTTGCCAAACTAAAAAATCACTTATCTTTGCACTCCAATTTATAATTGGAAGTTCTTTAAATCAAATCGCGAAAGTAGCTCAGTTGGT
>CAIYSA010000204.1 GCA_903928655.1 uncultured Bacteroidota bacterium | reverse complement strand
TTAACCCATGCAGTGTACCAAATACTACCAACCATTATAATACTTTGTTTCATGCGGCGCTCCACTTGCCCTTTAATTAATAAATCATAACGGTTTGTGTACTCTACTGAGTAAACTTTCATCATTAAATTACCTCTGTTTTCATAAGCATATTTTTGATCTTGCGGAAAACTTTTATTTAACATGGCTTCAAATTTTAATACACTATCAACAGCCAAATGGCTATCATAAACAGTTTTCCATGCCATTTTTAAAGGTGATTCAATATATACTGCTCTTCCAACAAAGTAATCATAATCTTCAGCTTTTAATTCGGGAATTCTACTTTCCCAAAAACCATGTATACCTCGCTGACCTGTTAACTGTCCGTTGTAATTTTCTGTAGTGTGCAATGGCACATGGCAATCGCCAACGTAGTGTCCTAAATCAGCACTGTATTGTAAAATGCGATCAAGGTTTTCATCTTTAAATGCATTCAACAATTTATAATAATGTTTTTCAATTTGCCATGGCACAATTCCATAGGCCATTAATGTGTCTTCGCTATATTTTGATATTGCTGCTTTCCAAAATTTAGGAACGCTATCAAATGCATGTTCTCCATAATGATCAATATCTATGTAATGCCTTGGAGCCTCTCCTTCAACGCTATATCGCCTTTTATCTGGGTCAACAGCGTGGTTTGTAATAAATTCGATGTGTTTTTTGTAAAACGAAACCATTTCGGGTGGTAAAGTAAAAACCGCCATTCTGTTGATGCGTTTATGCCCATAAAAACCCCAAGATTGAGATTTTTCTTTTGGTATAAAAACCAAAATAACTAAGCTCAATAGCGTTAGTATAAAAATTCGTTTTATCATATTTGCTAAATCTTAAAGTTAGCCAATTTAGCGTATAAAAAAAACCATTTCTAGTTAAAGAAATGGTTTTAAAGTTATAATAATGTTATCTTAAACTGAAGCCTTAGCTTCTTGTGCTTTTTTTATGATTGCTTTTATGTTATCAGTAGTTGTAGAGTTTGGACGTTCAATAGCAGATCCAGTTGCTCTATCCCAAACTAAACTTGCTAATACACCTAATGCACGAGAAACACCAAATAATACGGTGTAAAAGTCATATTCATGCATTCCATAATGCACTAATAATGCGCCAGAGTGAGCATCAACATTAGGCCAAGGATTTTTTATTTTTCCTGTCGATTCTAAAATTGGAGGTGCAACTTCGTATACCATTTGTACAATTTCACAAATGTTATCATGCTTAATGTATGTTTTGTAAAAATCTTGTTGTGCTGTAAAACGAGGATCTGTTTTTCTTAAAACAGCATGTCCGTATCCTGGCACAACTTTTCCTTCAGATAAAGTTTGTTTGATGTAATCTGCAATTTGCTCTTTAGTTGGTAAACCACCACCTAAATTTTCTTTTAATTCCATTATCCAACTTAAAACTTCTTGGTTAGCTAAACCATGCAATGGACCAGCTAAACCATTCATTCCTGCAGCAAATGCTAAATAAGGGTCACTTAATGCAGATCCAACTAAATGTGTAGCATGAGCAGAAACGTTTCCACCTTCATGGTCAACATGTATTGTTAAATACAAACGCATTAAACGTTTCATGTCAAAATCTTCATACCCTAGCATGTGAGCAAAGTTAGCCGCCCAATCTAATTTATGATCTGGTTCAATGTGTACACCACCTTTGTATTTACGACGGTATATATATGCTGCAATTCTTGGTAAACGAGCAATCAAATTCATTGAATCTTCGTACACATAATCCCAATAATCTTTTTTATTAATTCCTTTTGCGTATGCCTTAGCAAATAAACTTTCTGTTTGCATAGCCATAATACCAATTACAAATTGCGTCATTGGATGGGCATCAGTAGGTAATTTTTCAATGACATCAAAAACGTGTTTTGGTACATTACTTCTTTTTTGCCATTCTCCAGTAATAAAGCTAACATCATCTTGAGTTGGTAACTCACCAACTAACATTAAGTAAAAAATACCTTCTGGTAATGGTTCAGTTCCACCTGGTGCTTTAGGTAATTGTGCACGTAACTCAGGTATCGAATATCCTCTAAAGCGAATTCCTTCTTCAGGATCTAATTTAGAAGTTTCAGTAACCATTCCTGTCATGCCTTTCATTCCTTGGTATACTTGAGCTATAGTGATTTCTCCTATTTTTAAATCACCATAATTTTTAATAATATCTTTTATTTCTGCAGCTAAAGGCACTGCTTTTTCACGAAATTTGTCTTTTAATCTATCCATTTTTTATGCTTTTATAATAACCTTGTAAATTTATACAGTGAATTGGTTTAAACAAATTTTATTTTCATTATTTTTTGTTTTTGTTTAAAACAAAAGAACCAAAAACAGAAGTTTTTGGTTCTTTAAAAAATCGGCAGGAGGTTTTATTAATTTAGAAGCAATTTCTTGACAGAATATTTGCCTTCACTATCGGTTATTTTGATAAAATAAACACCTGAATTTAATGTGTTTTTATAAACGTGATATGTGTTTTGATTTGTAATAGTTGATATGATTAATTTGCCCGATAAATCAAATATTTCAATCTTATAGTTTGTGTTTTGGTTTTCAAACGAAATAGTCACGTCTGTATTAGAAGGATTAGGGAAAATATCGAATGATATAATCCCGTTTGAACTTTCGAAAATACCAACCGCACAAGAAGGCACTATGTTTGTTGTACAGCCCGTATAGGCTGTTAATGTTGCAGTTCCTGATGGCGTGTTTTGCAATAGTAATGGAGGATTAGTACAACCTAAACGCGAAATTAAATAGTCTCTTACAAAACTAATTGTTGTGTCCATGTATGGTGTAGAAGCTGCATATGGAACATGATCTTGACCATACCAAGTATAAAATGGATTTGAAATTCCTAAAACATTAGCCTGTTGTTTTAGCATTCTGCTTCCATCTAAATAAACCAATGATATTGCTTTTCCTCGGCTATAATTTACAGTTCCATCAATAGTTCCGTGCATCGAACAGAAAGGTAAATCACCAGCTTCTATCCAACCGTAATTTCCAATTCCTCCACATAAATTAATTACACCTTTTACTTTAGAAGAATAACATTGGTTTCCGCTGTAGCCATCCATTCCTCCTAATGAGGCTAATGTAGAAGGAGCAACATAAGGATTTATCTCACAAGATTTGTTTAAATATACTGTATGCAAAGCAGTAACTGCTCCTGCTGAACTACCACCAATAAAAATATTATTAGTGTCAATTTTATATGCGTTTAATGTTAATTTGTCTTTGTAAAAAAAACGAATAGATGCTTTCATATCTTGAACTGCTCTTAATACTGCTTTTACGGCGTTAACAGAATCAAACGGAAAAAATCCCAAACGGTAATTTATTGAAACGCAAACAAAACCTTTTTTAGCAAAACTTTGAGATAATTTCACTACATCTCCATCTGTACTCGAACCGCCAATAAAGCTTCCACCGTGAGCCCAAATTATTAATGGACGATTAGGTTCAACATCACCAGCTGGTTGATACACATCCATAGTTAGGATTTGTGTGCTACCACTAATGGTTGTATTTGAGCCATAAGCAATACCCGAATTTGTAGTAATACTTGTAAATGTGTCTGCAGCATATCGGCCAGATGTGCATGGTGTTTGAGCTTTTATTGCTCCCGCTGCTGTTATTACAGCTATGGCTAATAAGTAGATTTTTTTCATGAATGTATTTAAATTATTAATTTTAGGTTAAGTTAAATATAAGAATAATTTTAAATTATTTAGAATAGAATTCTTAAACTTCCATTTTTAAGGAAAAATAATTCCTGAATATTTTGTTGCTTCTATTTGCGGTAATGTAGATTTATAAGTTATATTTATTGCCTTAATAAATTCATTTGCTAGTAGGGCATTTCCTCTTGGAGTAATCGTTAATCCATCAAGTGAAAACACACCACCCGAAACAAAACTTGCATTTAGTGTTACACCATTATATACAAAACCAGTTTTTATAGATGAGAAAAATGAATGTACATCAACGAATGCTAAATTTTTTGAAGTTGCATAGTTCTTTAAAATTGAATTGTAATTTGAAATCGCATTCTCAATTAATTCAATTTCTGAAATCGTTAAAACATATCTATTTGGTATAGGAACCAATGAACCCCATTTGTAGCATTTTACGGAATCTAAAGGGATGCTTAATAAAATTAATTCACCATCAACTGATTGTCTGTATCCTAATGGCATTGACACATCTTCAATTACAAATCCATTATTTCCTTCATGAAAAGGTATTACTGGATTTAATAATGAATAAAATGATGTTAACGATTTTGCGGTTGAATCACTCAATTTAAGAGCATTGTAAGTAATTGTATTAAAATAAGGCAGTGATTTTATACTTGGAATATTTGCGACTACTCCTTTTGCTCCATTGATTGTTAAATTATTTAATGCATTTTCAATACTTGCGTCAAACCCAATTCCTACTGGGCCTGAAATTGGTGTAATACTTTCTGATGTAGCACCTTTTAATGCATATTTTAAAACATCATTTAATCCAATCATCATCGTAAAAAATGTTGGTTTTTTTGCAATTGCATCGGATAATATGGATGAAGAAATAGATGATGACATGCGCACATAAAAAGGATTGGTAAATCCATTGGTTGCTATATCAATTGCTTTTACATCAGCAACACCCATATTATTGAATGAGCCTTGAGTTGAATAAACATTTGATGTGAATATTGATAAATCACCTTGAGTTGCAATTTTTATAGGTCCTAAAGAAATTGTGCCTTGGCAGTCTGTTCTATTTCCTAAAATAGAAGGTGCATTATTTGCATTTCCAATTCCAATTGAGCTTGAAGAAATGTAAGGAATTTTAAAATCACCTCCACCTATTTGTTCAAATTGGTTTGCTAATAATTTTGCATATGAATAATTTTGAGCATTGTAATATAAAGCTCCGTTTGCATAACCTGCAGTAATCCCATCTCCAATGGAAACAAAAGTAGTTACGTCAATTTCTCCTTTATCAACATCTGGAGTTTTAAAATTTGGTTTACAAGCATTTGTAAGTAAAAAAAATGCAGTTAATATAAAACTATTTAGTATGATTTTTTTCATAATTAAAATTTATAAATGATTGATAAGCCAGGAATAACAACATTTGTTTTGTAAGTTCCAGATAAATTAGTTTCAATGTTTGTACCTTCTCTTTTAAAAGTTGTAAATAGGAAAGAAGCATTTATAGCAAAATGTTTTTTGAAATTATAACCTAATCCAGCCGTATAATTTATTCTGTTAGCATCTGGTGTTTCAGGTGTAACATAACCATCAGGAACTGGTGATAGCGCAAAAGCAATTCCTAAACGGGCTATTAATTGTTCTGATATTTTATAATCACCACCAAATCTAAAGGCAAATGTGTTTTTATAATTTCTAGCTGATTTTGTATCAATTAATGAAGTTGTGTTATTTTCATAATCAAATGCTAAAGTATCATACGCTTTCCAACCTGTATAATTAATATCTAAAGCTAATGTTGTTTTTAAAGTTAATTTATAAGCAAATCCTAAACTTGTAACACTTGGTAATGGTAAGCTTGAAGTAAATTTTCCATCGGGAAAATTTACAGATAATGATGATGGGACTGTAAATTTAGCTTCACCATTTTTCACATTCATATTTACTTGTGAGCGATAAGTTAAGCCAATAAAAAATTTCGGAATTGGATTGTAATAAATACCTAAATTATAACCATAGCCATTTGCTTTTCCTTCTAATTCGGCATGACCATAATTTCCGTTTACATCAATTACTGGTATATCTTTTTGTAAATTTACCTTGCCTGTTGCAAAAATAAAACCAGCTCCTATACCAATTTTTTTAGTTAATTTATAACTTACTGTTGGTTGAATATAAATTGCTAATAATTGTAATTTAGTAATTGCAAAACGCCCCGTCCAATTATCTTGCCATTGCACGGTGCTTCCAAAAGGAGTATAAACTGCTAATCCTAATTTTAAATTTGCACTGTCTTTTAATTGAAATAAACCATAAGCCGCAAATGGAGTAGAGGTAGGCGATTTTGTTTCAGAAATAATATGAGTGTTTTTATCTAAAAATTTACTGTTTGCAAAACCTGCGTTTGCATTAATATTAATTGAATTTCCTTTAACAAACGAACTGCTTCCAGGATTAAAGAATAACGAAGCAGCGTCTTGTGCATAGGCAATGCCAGCGCCACCCATGCCTTGTTGTGCTTGACCTTGTAAATTAACTTGAAAGCCTTGCGCATTTATTAATAAGGAAATAAAAAAAAATGAAAATATGAAAACGTATTTTATTTGAAACATAAGAAAATTACTTTTAATTTATTCTATAAATATTGTAATTTTTTTTTAATTTCTAATGATCAGTTTTCAATATAAAATATTTTTGTCAATAATTCCAAAGGTCATGTTCCCATTTAAATAATTGGTTTTTTATATTTTCCGATTCAACTAATGCATCAATTCCTTTTTGGTATTCGTTAATTTGTCGGTCGTATACATTGCTTTCTTTAATAATTATACTTGCAAATTGTCGTTTCCAAAAAATGTCATCTAGGCTTCTTCTTTCCGAATCATTTTTAAAATTATAGACGTCATTTATTGCAAAATATGGCCTGCACGAAGGAAAGTAAACCCAAAATAGTTCGCGAAAAGCTTCTTTATCTTCATCAAATTCATAAGCTGCAATTCCAATTATACGGCATTCAAAACTCGATTTTTGTTTATCAAAAAACCAATCTTCTTTTAATCTGAATTTTAATATACGTCGATATATACTTGTAGAATCAATTGTTTGAACCCAAACCTCCCTTTCATAACCTTCTGGGTCATAGATAAATTGTTTTATAGAATCATCTTTTACTAATTTTTTTCTTATAGCAGATAATTCATAAGGAACCATAAATTCTTCATCGGCAAAAGCCACAATATTTCCATTGAGTACATTTTTCGTTATTGCTTGAAATAATGAAGTTCGGCATGGGTTATATTCAATAGGATAATACAACTGCAAATTTTGTTTTTCTCGCATATCTATTTCTCGCCAAATTCTTTTTTGCCACATTACATCTCCTTCTCTTAAATAGGTATAAGATATCGCTTTTCTATTGTCAATATTTGTTTTAGAGTAAATATCACAAGGATTTTTTGGAGGAATAAACACACTTCCAATTGGTGATTTATCGTCTTGCGAAAAAAGCGAATAATGTGTTATTGAACAAATGCCAATTATTATTTTTATCATCAATTTCATAAGAAATGGTTTTAGATGTTTATTCTATAATCATTATTTGTATAAAAGATACTGTTAAATTTTTAAAGCAAAAACACCCGCTTGTTTTTACAAGCGGGTGTTTGATTTAAATTTAAATCGAAGAACTTATTGTTTAATTAATTTCCCAACTTTAAGGTTATTAGAGTTATTTAATACTTTGTAAGTATAAATTCCATTATTTAAATTAGAAATATTGATTGTATTTAATTCATTAGCTAAAACTTGTTTAACAACTAATTTACCTAAAGCATCATAAACTTCTAATGAAGAATTTTGAGCTAATTCAGAAGTTAAGTTAATGTTTAAAATGCCATTATTTGGGTTAGGATAAACTGAAATTGAATTTTCTAAAATTTCATTAATGCTAGTACACGTATTTACATTTTGTGTAATAGTTAATGAATTTGTACAAATACCTGTCACTCCTGTAATTGTATAAGTTGTAGTAACCGTTGGAGAAATAGCGATTACAGAAGTAGTAGCAGCAGTATTCCATGTATAGCTAGTAGCACCAGTAGCAGTTAAAGTAGCAGTACCACCAACGCAAATAATGCTATTACTAGTTGCAACGGAAAAAGTTGCAGGTTGTGTAATTGTTGCAGAAGGTGAAGTTGCCGAACACAGATTTGCATCTTTCACGATACAAGAATATGTATTTGCAGATAAACCAGTTGCTGTTGCAGCACTACCACCTGTTGGTGACCAAGTATAAGAATATGGAGCAGTGCCACCAGTAGTAGTAAGGGTAATTACACCATTAGCTCCCCCATAACAAGTTACATTAGTTTGAGAAGAAACCGTTGATACTAGAACTGCAGGTTGAGTAATAACGAAAGTACTAGAAATTGCAGAGCCCACAGTTGGAGTAGCAACACAAGTATAAGTGCCGGCACCTAAACCAGTTGCTGTTGAAGCAGTTCCTCCAGAAGGTGACCAAGAATATGTAAATGGACCGCTAACACCTGTAACTGATGCTGAAAGAGCAGCAGTTAATAACCCATTACAAGCTATTGTTGATGTTTGAGTAATACTTAAGCCTGATAAAACTGTAATAATAACTGATCCATTTCCAGTTTGATATCCCGCAGTATTTGATTGATTTGTTCCAACGTTATAAGATCCGCCAGCTCCACCACCTACAGTTCCCCATCCTGAATCCATAGCTGCTCCGCCACCACCACTATAGCCACCACCAGAACCGCCAGCGAATGTAGTACCTAAACTTGCTTTACATAAAATAGCGCCACCTATACTTCCGGTACCATTTACTCCAGCAGATAACCAGCCGCCTCCACCGCCTATTCCCCATAATCCAGAACCAGCACCACCTCCGTTACCAGCAGTACCAGCAGCACCTGAAACACCAGGTAATGTTGAAATAGGAGCTAAGCCATTTGTTGTAGTTGGCGCACTTAAACCTGTTTGAGAATAACCGCCACCGCCGCCACCTCCAGCAACAATTAATGGTGTAGCACCCAAAGATACATATGAACCTTGTCCACCAGCTTGAAGACCTGGATTTCCACCTGCATAAACATTTAATACATTTCCAGGAATTACAGTAAAGGTACCTATCATTCGTGCTCCCAATCCACCAGCACCACCACTTGTACCAGCAGCACCACCTGAACCAAGTGCCTCAATTCTAATTACTCCAACTCCTGTAGGAACAGTATATGTTGATAATGCACCAGAATATACAACTGTTGTGGTTTGCGCATTTCCTTTGATGTTTAGTGCAATAAAGATGGATAATAATCCAAATTTAGACACTATTTTTTTAATTTTTTGTATGTTTTTTTTCATGATTTTTTAGTTTAAATTTTCTAATCAAATTTAATAGAATTTTTTTATAAAAAAAAATAGGGTTAATTAAAATGCAAAAATAAACCTCCTCGCATTTATATACGAGGAGGTTAAAATTTAATTTATAAAATAATTATTGTTTAATTAATTTTCCAAATTTAACAATGTTAGAGTTATTTAATACTTTGTAAGTATAAATACCATTATTTAAATTAGAAATATTGATTGTATTTAATTCATTAGATAAAACTTGTTTAACTACTAATTTACCTAATACATCATAAATTTCTAAGGCTGAATTATGAGCTAATTCAGAAGTTAAATTAATGTTTAAAATACCACTATTAGGGTTAGGGTAAACTGAAATTGAATTTGCTAAAATTTCATTTATTACAGTACAAGGACTTACTGTAACCATAACAGTTGATGAAGCAACACAAGCTGCAGCATTAGAAACACTAACTGTATAAGTTGAAGTAACTGTTGGAGAAACTGATACGGACATTGTTGTTGCTCCAGTATTCCAAGTATAAGATGTTACAGAAGTAGATGCTGTCAATACAACACTTTGTCCCAAACAAATTAAAGAATTAGAAGTTGATGCTGCAACTGTTGGGTTAGCATTTACAGTTACTGAACTAACAGCAGTATTTGAACCAACACAACCTAGTGAACTTGTTCCTGTAACACTATAACTTGTGTTAGCTGTTGGAGAAACCACTGCCGAACCACCTGTATAAGAATATGTTCCAGCGCCACTAGCAACCATTGTGTATGATTTTCCGGCGCAAATTGCACCACTAGTAACTGAAATAGTTGGAATAGACCCAACTGTTACTGTAACAGGAGTTCTAGATGATGATGTACAACCAGTTCCTGTAATTATTATTTGACCATTTCCATTTTGAAAGCCTTGTGTATGAACAACCGAAGTTGCCCCTGGAATAGTATAACTGCTTCCACCGCCACCGCCACAAAACATTCCGCCACCGCCGCCATAATAGCCGCCACCTCCACCGCCACTTCCAGCGCCATCACCATCACCAGTTCCTCCTTGCAAAAGAGTTCCAGCTGTGCATAAATAAGTAGGTAATCCTGAATTACCTGCTACTCCTCCTGCTAATTGACTACCACCGCCACCGCCAGATAATGGATAAGTTACATAAGGCAAGGCATTTTGCCCAATTAGGCCACCTCCATGGGCGCCAGCATATGTAGTGTAACCAGCACCACCACCGCCGCCTGCAATCACAATACGGTTAGCTAATCCAAAAGGACTAATGCGAATATCTGTTGATCCACCTCCTGTTCCAGAATTTCCTGAACCAAAAGATTTTAGAGTATTTCCACCCCCATTAAATCCACCGGTTCCAGGAATAGTAGATGAAATCCCTTGTCCACCAATGTAAAATTGCAAAACTTGCCCTGGTGTAACCGTAATTACAGCTTGAGTTCTACCTCCAAATCCGCCAAGTGAAGAAGGGCTATTATCTCCACCTTTTGCACCTCTAATGTCAACTGTAAGTGATGTAGTGCCAGCAAGTACTGTATAAGATTGCATAGCTCCAGTATAACTTAATGTTACTGTACTTATTGCATAAGATTCTGCATAATAGGTTGTTGTAACAGTAGGGCTAATTGCAAAATTAGCTGCACTTGCACTTGTTCCAACTGCTACTCCACCTACAGGAACCGTAAACCAATTTATCGACGCTCCTAATGCTGTAGCATTTAAAGTGGTTGTTGCTCCCGAGCAAATAGTACTAGGTGATGCAGTTACCAAACTTGGAATTGGGCATTGGGCATTTGCTGAATTAATTGCTATCACAATCAATCCGATTGTTATTAATTTGTAGGTTTTTTTCATTGTTGTTGAATTAAATTTTATTGAATTTCAATTCAAATATAGTGGATTTTTTATATTCTAAAATATTTTTGCTTTAATAAAACTAAATACTA
>CAIYSA010000203.1 GCA_903928655.1 uncultured Bacteroidota bacterium | reverse complement strand
GTATTTCTTTCACAAACAATTTTTCATTCACTCACAATTATCTTTCAAACACATCAAAATGAAATTCTACGTACGGGGTTTTGGGGTTATTGCGGATGGGATTTGGGAGAATTAGAAGCGGAGCTGGAAGAGGGAAGCTGGACATTCAGTTAATTTTAGGGAATGTTTTGCTCACAAAATTCTTTGAGTTTATTAAGTGCCTTTGGCCATGAGTTATTCATGTATTCAGTTAAATCTTCTGTGAGGCCAATCAATTCAACTTCAATATCCGTAACACCGTTATTTTCTTGGAATGTATAATTTTCAAATCCATTAGCCCATTTTTCGACTTCTGGACCAGATGTTATTTCCATATTCGCTTGTACCAGTCCATAATGGCGTATGGAGATATATTTATTTGTGATGTTATCTGCAATTTCCGAAACCATACCTCCCTTGTTGCCTTTCTCATCAAATCCTACAAACAACATTTTGCTTCCTTTATTCCAATTCCCCTCATAGGTAGATGTTGGATTAAACATAGCGGTCCAATGCTCATAAGTTGATTTGTTACTAATGCCAAGCATTAAATCATAAATCTTATTGACTGGCGCATTTATTTTGATTGTGTATTGTAATTTATTCATTTTGTAAAAAATTATTGTTCTACATACTTTTTAAAGTTATCCAAAATCAATTGCCAACCTTCTCTTTGCATTTCTGCAGGATTATCTTGCTCTGGTTCAAATTCTTCTGTAACAATAGTTCCTGTATCCGAGGATTCAAAAGTTACTATCATTTTACGACCATCGCCTAATATAATTTCAATATTCTTTTCAATTACAATTTTTTCATACGTACCCCAAAAATCAAAACTCATTGTATTGTCTTTTGCTGACATAGTATAATGAAATTCACCTCCTACTGCTAAATTATTATTGGCATTTGGACAATGCCAATCTGAACTAGCAAAATTCCAATTTTTTACATGCTCTTCTTTAGTCCAAGACTCCCATACTTTATTGATAGGAGCATTTATTTTTGATTCTACTTTTATTAAGTTCAATGGTGTTGATTTTAAAAAGCAAAGAAATATTAAAATTTGGTAAATTATGAATCTCTCAAGCAAAACCTCACGCAAACATCATGTAGCAAAGGACCCGCGATTTAACATAAGTCATTGTTTTATAATGTGTTATGTTTTTACAAAAACGAAATCAACCGATTTGGAACGATTTTAGGGGGTGTTTTCATGAAGCAGTCATGATGAATGATATAATTAATTACATTTATTACAAATTACAAAAAATGAAAAAAATACTCCTTCTAGTATTTATAGGATTGAATTTAACTTCTAATGCTCAAAAAACTGATTATAAATTAAAAAAATATGTATTTAATAATTTTATTCAAACTTATGATTACTCTATTTCAAAAATAAACAATGTAACTACAATCAGTGCAACATCTTTTGGATATGATAGATTTATGGATTTAGGAGATAAATTTGATTATTCATATTCAAATGATTCTAGTTATTTTTCACACAAAGTAACGGCAGGTAGAACTTTACCGCCATCTATTAAAATTATTAATAAAGGTGGTAATTTATCAATTTTAGAAAACGATTCACTTGTTAATTCTTTTACAGATAAATCAATCAATATCGCAATAAAAATGAGTAACCCACTCAGCTACATGCCAATCATTGAAAAGTGGGCGTCGTTAGGTAAGAAAAATTATTTACATGTATTTGATGGCGCTAACAAAAGAAATATTGATATAAAAACAGGAAAAGATATTACATTAAAAAGTCAAATATTAAACACTTATATTTTACAGTCGGGTTTAGGAAATATTTATGTGCTTTGTGATCAGAAATATAAAATTGTTGCAATAATAAATGGAGCAACTGATATAGTTGATCAAGATTGGGAAACTTTTTTGCCCGTAATAAAAAAGAACATTTTAAGTAATGAACTCAGCTTGAATAAAGCAATTGGAAAAGAAGCAACACTTTTTAAAGAAAAAAAATACATACTAAATAATGCAAAAGTTTTAGATATAAAGACCGGGAAATTAAGTGGAGATACTGCCATTCTAATCGAAAATGGTTACATCAAAAATATTTACCCCGTAACTATTATTACAAACAAATCACTTAAAACAATTGATATTAAAGGAAAAATTGTATCCCCAGGTTTATTTGATATGCATGCACACATTTATTATCCAAATCAATTAATTAATTTATTATCAGGCGGGGTTACTTCTGCTAGAGAAATGGGTGGCGACTTGGTAAACAAAGTACAAATTAGAAATGCCATCAACAACAACAAAAATATTGGAGTAGATTTATTTTTATTAGGATTAGTTGATGGTAAGGCAAAAGGCTCGTTTGGCAACATACAAATTAATACAGAAGGAGAAGTAAAAAAGGTAGCAGCCTATTTTGATAGTTTACAATTATGCGGATTTAAAATTTATGGAGAAATTGATTCTTCCACATTAAAATTTATTGGAATAGAAGCAAAAAAGAGAAATTTATTAATGGCTGGGCATTTGCCAAAAAATGTGTCGTTAGAATATGCCTTATCCTGTGGTATGAATAATTTTAGTCACTACATTTCTATGGATGGAAATAAAAGTAGCATCGAATCTCTTGTTGCAGCTAAAGGTTGGTTTGACCCAACTGAGGCTTGGGGTGAATTAGGAAACAGACCTTTAAAATCACCTTTACATTTAATAGACGATGAGTTTGCAGACTGGAGTGAACCACTTCAAGATAAAATTTCAAGATATGGTGTAAACTGGACCATAGACGAATTTAAAATATTTCAAAAAGAAATGGATTCAGAAATCCAACTATTTGTAAATATGGGTGTAAAACTATTGCCTGGGACTGATGTTGCTGCAGGTGTTAGTACACTTCATCGTGAAATTAAATTATTTGCAAAAAATGGAATGGGTAATTTAAAAGCATTACAATCAGCAACTATAGACGCAGCAATTAATTTAAAAATTGAAAAACTATATGGTTCAATAGAAACAGGAAAATTTGCCAATCTAGTGATATACAATACAAACCCAATTGAAAATTTAAATACAATTGAAAAGCCAATCATGGTTATAAAAAGTGGGACGCCCTTGAAAGTAAACGTATTAAGAAAACATGGTAATTTCAACAAATAGAAATATTAGCATTACGAATTTGTGTTTCACAATTCATGGCACAGAGTAAATCTAAAACAACAAAGAACCCACCATTTAACGTATATCCTTGATTTATAGTAATTTATGTTTTCACAAAACCGAAATTGCCCGATTTTAGTAAATTTCAGGTGGTTTTTTCGTCACACAGAGGTATTTATTATATTATAGATTAAATATATAGCTTACCTTTTAAAAGTAAATCACACACTCTATTGCAATTCTAACGCAACAGCTCTATTTACAATTCTTGTCATCTCTATCATTCCTTACACATTTATTTAATCATTGAAATAGGGTCAAATCTATTTCTAAATCAACATGTATGAAAAAAATATTTCTATCGAGTATGGTTTTTTTTG
>CAIYSA010000202.1 GCA_903928655.1 uncultured Bacteroidota bacterium | reverse complement strand
TATTTTAATGATTCAAATATTAATTCTGATTCTAATCTTGCATTAAATGAAAATAACGCAAAAGAAATTGTTCCAACTAAATCTATAGCCCCAACTGATGAATTAAAACAAGACATAACTCCAGATTTTACTACTGGAACAACAGTAAAGGATGAAAAAATAAAACCATTTAAAACAAAAACAGAAAAAACAGCGGAAAGTCATATTACAATTTCTGATACAAAAGGTTCGGTAGGTAGAAACCAATTAGAAGAAGTAAATGGTTTTAAATCTGTTGATGATGCGGATACAAAATCTGATACAAAAACCCTAACTGATAACATTACAAATACAGCATCAATAGAATTAGCAAAAAATAAAAAAGAAAGTGTTGCTGGAAAAGCAAACGAAAGCAGTGAAAATTTAAGTTCATCTGCTGGAGGAATTGTAAAAGACAAAAGAAAATTAGATAATGCAAAGGATGATGAATTCGATAAGGTAATGGCTGAAAAAAAATCATCAACGCCAAGCGTTAGTCAAGCAGAAGTAAACTCTGAAGTAATGACTGCCAACACAAGAGCATATTACATTGGCGAAGAAACTGGAATAAAAAACTATATCATTTCAATGTCTAAAAAAGATAATTCTTATAGTATCTTGAAAGGAAAATATAAAATTAATGTTTCGGTAAATATCAATGGAAGCATTAACCTAATTTCAATTATTAATACAACAGACGATTGTAAGGATTGCGTAAAAATAATGACTAAAATTTTGAAGGATATGAAAAACTGGAATCCTGAAATTAAAAATGGTAAAGCTATTCAATCAAGTAAAGATTTTGTTTTGGAGTTTTAATCTTTCACAATTTCGAGGTTATGAATATTGACTGTCATTTTTATAATCCCAAAGGTAATCTTCACTTTTTCATTTATTATTTCATTTACAATACCAATTTGTGAACTGTTCATTATTTTTACTTTGGTTCCAACTTGTAATAAAGGTTTAATACGAGCCACTTTTTTCTCCGAAAATTTATCAAGCTTATGTTGTTTTTCTAAATCTTTGCGTTTATTTGTTTCTGCTGTAATGCCGTCAATAAAGCGTTTTATAACGTCTTTTCTGTTTTCGTTTTTATTCCAATCATCTAGTAAGCGTAAATATTTTTGTCCAAAATCAGCTAAGCGGGCCAATTCAATTTTACGTTCGCGTTCTCTTTCAATTTTATCTTGGTAATTTGCTGAAAGTACATCGTATTTTTCTTTTGATATTCTTTGTAAAAAATTTTCGTGTTCTGTTTTTTCTATCGCTTCATAAAGAACCGTTTTTTGCTGTTGCACTTCTGCTAACAACGCATTTAAATCAACTTTATTAGTGTCTGTTTTAAGTTTCGCTCTGTTTATTAAATCAATAGGAAAACCAACTCTTTCGGCAACTTCAAAGGTATAACTACTTCCAGGTTCGCCAACCGATAAAATGTATTTGGGATCAAGAGTTTCTAAATCAAACAACATACTTCCGTTTTTTACACCATCTAATTTATTGGCTAATAGTTTTACATTCGAGTAATGTGTAGTGATAATTCCAAATGTTTTAGATTTTACAATTTCTTCTAAAACAACTTCAGCCATTGCCCCACCAAGGTCAGGATCGGTGCCACTTCCAAACTCATCCATTAAAACTAAGGTATGACTATTGACGGTTTCTAAAATAGAAATCATTTTTTTTAATCGCGCACTGTATGTACTTAATTCGTGTTCAATACTTTGGGTATCTCCAATGTCAATTAAAATATGTTTAAAAAAACTCATGACTGAGTTTGGCGCAACAGATACTAATAAGCCGCATTGTAACATGGTTTGTAAAAGTCCTATTGTTTTAAGTGTTACTGATTTCCCTCCGGCATTTGGACCTGAAATTACCAATAAATGCTCTTCTTTATGTAAATGAACTGTTAACGGAATAGTAGGTTTTTTATGTTCTTTATTTTGAAGAAATAAAATAGGGTGGTATGCTTTCTCTAATTTTAATTCAGGTTCAATACTAATGGTTGGTAAGCAAGCATTTATTTTTTGTGCATATAACGCTTTCGCTCTTAAAACATCTACTTCAATTAATAGAAAATAAAACTGATTTAATTGTGGCGAATAAACACGCAATTTATTTGTTAATTCCCTTAATATTTTATTGATTTCTCTGCGCTCATCAATTTCTAATTCGGCAACGTCATTTATTGCACCACCAATAGCATTTCTTATTTCCCAATCATCATCTACTTCTTTAATTGCATCTTCC
>CAIYSA010000201.1 GCA_903928655.1 uncultured Bacteroidota bacterium | reverse complement strand
TTGAGCACTCCAAAAATAATAGCAAACACCGTAAAAATAATGTATGGTATTAAATAAGCTGGATAAGGTTTAGAGTACGCTAAAATTCTGAAAAATAATTTCATAGTAACAAATGTTGCTAATTTTACAAATAAAGTCTAAATAGCTGATAAATTAATTTATTTTTGTAAATTTAGCATTTAAAATTAAATGATTAGCATAATTACAGCAATTCATAACGGTATTGAGATTAATAAAGTCTTTTTATCATTCTTGAAAAAAAATACCACAAATCCCTTCGAATTAATTATTATAGATAACGCTTCTACGGATGGTAGTGCTGATTTTTTTGAAAATAATGGAGCTATAGTTATAAGAAATAAAGATAATTTTTCATACCCAGTTTCTCAAAATATGGGAATTAAGGTGGCCAAAACGGATAATTTATTTTTTTTGAATAATGATATTATTGTTTCACCAAATTGGGACGAAAATTTACTGAAGACAGCTGAAATTAATCAATTGGAAGTTGTCACATCTTGTGGTATTGAACGTATTGAGAGTTTAAAGCAGACAAAAAAAATTAGGAAGAAATGGGGAGTAATTAAATTTTTGTTAAACGTGTTACCAAACAATCCTCGTAAATATGTTTTAATGCATAAATTTATGTATGGCAATTGGGAAGCATTTTGTCAAAATCGCTTTTCTAAATTTAAATATAATGTTGTTGAAGGTTTTGTTGGAAATACCGTCTTAATAAAGAAAAGTGCCATTGCTAAAATTGGTTTGTGGGATGAGCAAATACAAGCTGCTGATTTTGATTTGTACGTCAGGACAAAAAAAAGAAGTTTGGAAGTTGGTGATATTAAGCCATGCCATATTGCACTCGGTACCTTTATTCATCATTTTATTAGAATTACAGTGCATAATAAACCAACGCCTTTTGTAGATTCTAATAATTTAATTAGTTTGGAGAAAAAATGGGGAGAAGAAAAACTGAAGATTTATTTAGCTGATAATCTTTCTACTTAATTGTTTAATTTTGAACGAATATTAACTTGCTTTTTTAATCATTAATACATTTAATTAATCATCATATTTATTTTAAATCAAAAAATCTTATGAATTTAAAAAAATACCTTCCATACCTAGTTGCAATTGTATTATTCGCAATTATTAATGTGATTCAATTTAGTCCCATGTTTTCTGGTAAAACATTAATGCAAGGTGATATTGTTCGTTTTAAAGGAATGGCTCAAGAAGCTACCGAGTTTAGAAATACAGAACATTCTGAAGCATTATGGACAAATTCTATGTTTGGTGGAATGCCAGCTTATCAAATTTCAACACAGTATCCAGGAAATTGGTTAAATAAAATTGATAAAGTATTTCATATTTATATGCCACATCCAAGTGGTTATGTGTTTTTATATTTCTTTGGTTTTTTTATTTTACTACTTTGTTTAGAGATAAATCCTTGGCTCGCCATTGTTGGTGCCTTGGCTTACGGTTTCTCGTCCTATTTTTATATCATTTTAGAGGCAGGTCATAATTCAAAAGCCAACGCCATTGGTTATTTAGCGCCAACATTGGGAGGGATTATTTTATTAATGCGAGGTAAACATTGGCTTGGATTTGCAGTAACCTTGTTGTTTATGGCGATGGAGTTAAATGCCAATCACGTTCAAATTTCTTACTATGGATTTATGTTATTTGGATTAGTTATTTTGAGTTATGGTATTTACGCATTCAAACAAAAGAATTTAAAACCATTTTTTATAGCTACAGCTCTTTTTTTAGGCGCAACATTAGTGAGTATTTTGCCAAACGCAGGAAATCTATTAGCTACCTACGAATATGGCAATTATACCATTCGTGGTAAATCCGAATTAACCATTGATGCTAATGGAAAAAGTAAAGGTTCTGTTGCAACTTCAGGTTTAGATAAAGATTATGCAACTCAATGGAGTTATGGAGTAGGGGAAACTGGTACTTTATTAATCCCTAATTTTAAAGGTGGTCCATCAGGTGCAATTGGAAATGTTGATAAAGATGCATTGAAAGTTGTTGATGGTCAAATGCGTGAACAAGTTGGGAGCAGTAGTGCTTATTTTGGTACACAGCCATTTACTAGCGGACCAGTTTATATTGGTGCAATTGTGATGTTATTAGCATTTTTAGGATTATTTATTATTGATCATCCAATAAAATGGGCATTATTTGCAGCTACACTTTTAGCAATCGCATTATCGTGGGGTAAAAATTTCATGGGCTTAACAACTATTTTCATGGATTTTGTTCCTGGTTATAATAAATTTAGAGCAGTATCAATGATATTAATTATTGCCGAATTAACAATTCCATTATTAGCAGTTTTAGCTATAGATAAATTTATTAAGCTCGTTGAAAAAGGAGAACAAGTGAAATTACCATTCACTAATAAACTCATCGACATTAAAAAAATAGTAATTATTTCAGTAGCGGTTATTGGTGGTTTTTGTTTGATTAGTGCAATTATACCAAGCCTTACTAATTCATTTATTCCTGAAGGTGAAGAAACTCAAATAGCAAATCAGTTTGGACAAAGTGGGGCTGATGCGGCTCAAATTTCTGCATTTATGCCTGATTTTTTAAGTAATTTAAGTAAAGCGCGTGAGGCAATTTTTAAAAGTGATGCTCGTCGTTCAACTATATTTATTGGCTTAGCAGCATTATTTTTATTTTTGTTTTTAATCAAAAAATTAAACAAAGAATTATTATATATTTCATTGGCAATTTTTATGGTTGCTGATTTATGGCCGGTTGCATTTCGTTATTTGAACAAAGAAAATTTTGTTTCAAAATCAATGTATAATGCGCCTCCTCAAAAAACACCTGCCGATGAAGTTTTGTTAAGCGATAAAACGTTAGACTTTAGAGTTTTGAATTTGTCGGTTTCTCCTTTTAATGATGCAACAACTTCTTATTATCATAAATCAATTGGAGGTTATCATGGTGCAAAATTAAGAAAGTATCAAGAAATAATTGATCACCATATTGACGGCGAAATAAAAGCGTTTTATGAAGATATTAATACTTCTGCCCAAAGCGATTCATTAATGCAAATACTAACCGCTAAATTAGGCGTGTTAAATATGTTGAATACAAAATATATTTTGCTTCCTACAAAAGATGCAATTATTCCAATCGAAAATAAAACGGCCAATGGTAACGCTTGGTTTATTAAAAATGTAAAAGTTGTATCTAGTCCTGATTCTGAAATTGTTGGTTTACATAGCATAAATACTAAACGTGATATTATTCTTCAGCAAAAAAATAAAGATTTAGCAACCGTTGGTGATAATTACAATAACTCCGGCAAGATTGCTCTACAATCCTATAAGCCAAATGATTTAGTTTATGAAACTGAATCGAATGAAAAAGGCTTTGCTGTTTTCTCTGAAATTTATTATCCAAAAGGTTGGAATGCTTACATTGACGGCACATTAACGCCACATACCTGTGTAGATTATGTGTTGCGTGGAATGGAAATTCCTGAAGGAAAACATAAAGTCGAATTTAAATTTGAACCTACTGTTTATAAAACAGGAAATAGTATAGCTTTAGTTGGTTCTATTTTAGTTTTATTAGGAGTGTTTGGTGGTTTCTTTTTTGCTTACAAAAAGAAAGAATTAGTTTTTTAATGGCTACTGATTTTAAGTTGAAGTAAACTAATTAAATTAAAACACCTGTTAGGTTTAATAAACAGCTGACAGATGGTAAACATTTTTTTTACCCTAAAAATATCCTATCTTTGCGCCATGCAATTTCAAGGAAAAACCGTTTCATTTCACACCTTAGGCTGTAAGCTTAATTTTTCGGAAACATCAACCATCGCAAGGTTAATGCAAGAAAAAGGTTTTGTTAAAGTCGCTATGGAACAAGGTGCCGATGTGTGTGTTATAAACACATGCTCTGTGACCGAAAATGCGGATAAAGAATGTAAGCAAATTGTAAGACAAGCACTTTCAAAAAACCCAGAAACATTTATTGCGGTTGTTGGTTGTTACGCACAATTAAAACCAGATGAAATTTCTAATATCGATGGTGTTGATGTTGTGCTTGGAGCTTCCGAAAAATTTAAATTATTAAATTACATTTCTCTTTCAGGGAAGTATACTCATACACACATTCATAACTGCGAAATATCAGAGGTTCATACATTTGAAGGTTCATTTTCTGCTGGAGATAGAACGCGTTCGTTTTTAAAAGTACAAGATGGTTGTGATTATAGTTGCACGTTTTGTACCATACCATTAGCTCGCGGAAAAAGTAGAAGCGACACCTTAGAAAATGCTTTATTAAATGCTAAAAAAATTGCTGAATCAGGTGTTAAAGAAATTGTTTTAACTGGCGTAAATCTGGGAGATTTTGGTTACGGAATTGATATAGATTTAGAAACTAAAAAACGAAAAGAATATAAGTTTTTAGATTTAGTTAAAGCGCTTGATGATGTTGAAGGAATTGAACGAATCCGAATTTCGAGCATTGAACCAAATTTATTAAAGGATGAGGTTATTGAATTTGTAGCACAATCCAAACACTTTGCACCACATTTTCATATTCCATTACAAAGTGGAAATAATGATATTTTGTCATTAATGAAGCGTCGCTATAAAAAAGAATTGTATCAGGAGAGAGTGACTAAAATAAAAGAATTGATGCCTCACTGTTGTATTGGTGTTGATGTTATTGTTGGTTTCCCTGGCGAAACACTCGAACATTTTAATGACACGTACCGTTTTTTAAACGAATTGGATGTTTCCTATTTACATGTATTTACTTACAGCGAAAGAGATAACACAGAAGCTATACATTTAGCCGGTGTTGTTGAAATGAGCGAACGTAAACGCAGAAATAAAATGCTAAGAATTTTATCTGCAAAAAAGTTGAGGCATTTTTATGAGCAAAATTTAAATAAATCGTTCACGGTTTTATTTGAACACGAAAATAAAAATGGAACGATGTATGGCTTTACAGAAAACTACTTAAAAATTGTTTATCCATTTAATGAATCCTTAGTTAATAAATTAACAATCGTCACTCCAAATACTTTAACAGAAGATGGTTTTGTGGGCATTGAAGCAATTGAACCAATTCCTGCTGTTTAGTTCTCTTTTAGAGCTTTTTCCCGCTTTTCGCTGTATCTTTTTGCTTTGAAATAAAGTCAAAAAGGATGCCGCTACAATCGGGGCTAGAGATTTACCTTTTTTTAATTTCAGAGTTTATTTATACAAATCCTTTAAACATTTCAAAGTTTAAAACATTTCTAATTACCTAGTTTTTAGTTATGCCTTTACTATATATTTAATTGTTATAACGATGGCGACAGCAAAAAATAAATTCAGAGAAAAATCCGTTGAGGAAACTGTAATTGAAAAAAATACAGTTGATAAAAATGATATTGAAGAAACCATAACTTCAAATACAAAAAATAAACCCAAAGGTTTAAAAAATGATTCTCAAAAGAAAGTCGAATCAAAAAAAGAAAATGCTGAACTTACTTTAAGTTATAAAGAACGTTGGCAAAAGGCTGTTGAAATTTATCAAAACGAACGTACTCAAAAATTAGTTGGTTTACTTTTAATTTTAGCGGGTATTTATATTTTAATTGCCTGTGTTTCGTATATTTTTACATGGGAACAAGATCAAGATAAAGTGTTTGCTCCATTATCACAATTATTTGCTATTGAAACAAAAGTATTTAATTGGCTAGGTAAATTTGGAGCTTTAGCTTCGCATTTATTTATGTACAAGTGGTTTGGAGCATCTTCTTTTATTTTAGTTCCTGTTTTAATTATTTATGGACTTCAAAAATTACTAGGCAAACAACTTACAAAACCATCTTCTTTTAATGCAAAGTGGTTATTTATTATGGTTTGGACAAGCTTAGCCTTATCTTTTGTTTTTCATGATAAGTTGTATTTTTTAGGTGGTGGTTATGGTTATATTTTGAATCAGCAATTAACTAATTATGTTGGCACAATTGGAACTGTTGTAGTTTTAGCATTTACAATGTTATCCTTTTTGGTATTAACCATAAACATGTCTTTTAAAATCAAAAAAGATATGATTCCAAATTTGGATGATGAATATATTATTGAAAATGAAATAGAGGGAAATGAAAATGTTATAAATCCTCATGCATCAACGGTTTATGATATTACACAAGAAAAAGTATTTGCAGAAGATGAAATTGAAGAGCCATTTATTTATGAAGTTATTACTAAAAATACAGAATCTGAAGCCGTTTCTTTAGAAGATGACAAGAAAATAGACGTTAGTTCAGAAACCGGAAATATTGACTTTGATATTACTACACCTGAAAATCCAATTTCAGATAAGAAGGATTTTGAGTTTGAAATTGTAAATCCAAATGCTGATGAATTAGTTTCGGAGCCAGATTTTGTTAAGGAAGAACCAAAAGAAAATTCAATTACATTAGACGATGAAATAAAAGCAGCAATGCTGGTTGAAGAGTTTGGACAATACGACCCAACTCTAGATTTAGGTCATTATCAGTTTCCTAGCCCTGAATTATTAATTGATTACGGAACAGGAAATGGAAAAGTAAATAATGAAGAATTAGTCGCCAATAAAGATAAAATTGTAAAAACGCTTAAAAATTACGGAATAGAAATTGAACGTATTTCTGCAACAGTTGGTCCAACGGTTACATTATATGAAATTGTTCCCGCGCCTGGTGTTCGTATTTCGAAAATTAAAAATTTAGAAGATGATATTGCTTTAAGTCTAGCAGCGTTAGGTATTCGTATCATTGCACCAATACCTGGAAGAGGAACAATTGGTATTGAAGTTCCAAATCAAACTCCCGAAATGGTTCCAATGCGAAATATCATTGCTTCCGAAAAATTTCAAAATACAACACACGATTTGCCAATTGCATTAGGTAAAACCATTAATAACGAAATTTTTATTGCTGACTTAGCAAAAATGCCTCACTTATTAATGGCTGGTGCAACAGGGCAAGGAAAGTCTGTTGGTTTAAATGCAATTTTGGTTTCTTTACTTTATAAAAAACATCCTGCGCAAATAAAGTTTGTTTTAGTTGATCCTAAAAAAGTGGAGCTAACATTATTCAATAAAATTGAACGTCATTTTTTAGCAAAACTTCCAAACTCCGAAGAAGCTATTATCACAGATAACACAAAGGTTATTCATACATTAAATTCGTTGTGTATTGAAATGGATAACCGTTATGCGTTATTACAAGATGCCCAAGTTCGTAATATTAAAGAATACAATGTTAAGTTTATTAATAGAAAATTAAATCCAAATGAAGGCCATAAATATTTACCTTATATAGTTTTGGTTGTGGATGAGTTTGCCGATTTAATTATGACTGCTGGCAAAGAAGTTGAAACACCTATTGCTCGTTTGGCTCAATTGGCTCGTGCTATTGGTATACATTTAATTATTGCAACGCAACGTCCTTCAGTAAATATTATTACTGGTACAATTAAAGCAAACTTTCCTGCTCGTATTGCATTTAGAGTAACAAGTAAAATAGATTCAAGAACAATTTTAGATGCAGGTGGAGCCGAACAATTAATTGGGCGTGGCGACATGTTGTTGAGTACAGGCAATGATTTAATTCGTATACAATGTGCATTTGTTGATACGCCAGAAGCTGAAAAAATTACTGAATTTATTGGTTCTCAAAGGGCTTATCCTTCTGCATTTTTATTACCTGAATATGTTGGTGAAGATGGAGAAAGTGGAAAAGAACAAATTGATTTAAGTGAGCGTGATAAAATGTTTGATGAAGCTGCAAAATTAGTTGTTCAGTTTCAGCAAGGCTCTGCTTCTTTTTTACAACGTAAATTAAAATTAGGTTATAACCGTGCAGGAAGAATCGTTGATCAGTTAGAAGCTGCAGGTATTATCGGTCAATTTGAGGGTTCAAAAGCCCGTGAAGTGAGATGTAAAGATTTTGCTCAATTAGATGAAATCATGAGAAGTATTAAGGGCTAATTTTTTTAAACTCCTGAATGAAACATTCAGGAGTTTTTTATTTAATGATAAAGTCAAAATAAAAACTGTATTTTTTCAG
>CAIYSA010000200.1 GCA_903928655.1 uncultured Bacteroidota bacterium | reverse complement strand
TGGAAGAACAAGTGGCCTATACCTTTTTAATAACGATAAACAAGGTAAAATTGATATAGGTAAAAAATGCGCGGTTTATTCAATTGCAGAAGATTTAAACGGAAATATATATTTAGGGACAGATAATGCAATTATATGCATCGATAGCAAAAATAGTATTACTAAAACGATACCTGTTAAAACACAAAAGACAAATAGTTACTTTAGTTTAAATAATACAGCAAGTGTAAGTAAATTATTAATAGATAAATACAATAGAATATGGTTTACAAATTCGCCTGATGATAATCTCTTTGTAATTGAAAATAATATTTCATATGATGTATTTGATATTTTGGGTATTGACAAAGTGCTTATCAATTGCATAGAAAAAGACAGTGATGATAATATTTGGATTGGAACATTTAATGATGGCGTTTATTTTTTACAAAATTCATTGTTCGAAAACATTAACTTTACTTCAGGAAGAAAAATTTTACCTGTAACTTGTGCCGCTTTTATAAATAAACAAGTGAGTGTAGGAACAATTAACGGGTTATTTATTTATGATAAAAAAACAACAAATACCCAAACAGTAGTTGCACCAGATGAAGTTTTTAGAGAAGAAATATTTGGCATTTTTCCATTAGACAAAAATATTATTTATTCCAAAACAAATTCAATTTCCAATATTTCTAAACCATTTATTATTAATGATTTGCCATTCAACTTTATTCCATTACCATCTCGATTGTTTAAAAATATAGTTAATACAAATAATGGTTATTTAGCAGATGGAACCGCAACATTATACAAAATTACTAATTTCAGTTCTGAAAAATACAAAGTATTAGACACCCTAATTTCTTACTCTGATTATAGAATTAAAATAAATAGCCTTTACGATAATAATGAAGATGTTTTTGTTGGAACATCCGAAGGATTGTCTATTTATAATCATAAATCAAAATCATACAAACAATTTAAATCCGAATTATTTAACTTTAATATTAATCATATACAAAATCATAATCATAAAACATACCTAGCTCATGATAATGGCATCACTGTTTTTGAAGATTCAACATTAATTCAACAAGTTGGAGAACATAGATTAACTTCGGTTAAAAAAATAAAGTTTTATAAAAGTAAAATATGGATAGCAACACTTGACGGACTTTATATCTGCGATGAAATTTTTAATCCAATTGCAATTTACAATAAGACAAATGGTTTACAATCTAATACAATTAATGATATTATATTTGAAAATGATAATTGTTGTATATGCACAAACAAAGGCATTACCCTATGCTCAATAAATGATTTATTATCGAAAATAAAAATTGCAAAAAAACCATTTATATCTTCTATAGAAATTGATGACAAAAAATCACAATTAATTACTAATTCTATTTCATTAAAAAGCTCGGAAAGCGATGTTGTTGTAAATTTCGGTAGTCCATTATTTATTAAGCCAAATAAACAATTTTATAAATACAAATTCGACAAAGGCAGATGGCTAAATTTAGAAAACACACAAGTTTACCTTACCTCCATTGAAGGTGGTAAGCACCAATTAGAAATTAAGTGTTCATATGATGGAATTAATTGGAGTGAGTCTATAAATATCGAAATAAAAAAAGCTATTCCTTTTAAACAAACAATTTGGTATACATTGAGCTTAATCTTTGCAACACTATTATTAATAAGTTTAGTTTCTTATATCCTAATTAAAAGAATAAAAACTAAAGCAACAAAAAGAGTACAAGAAGATCGTCAAGTAAATTTATTGAAACATCAAGCGATGAATTCTTTGATGAGTCCACACTTTATTTTCAATTCATTAACAAGTATTCAAAATTACATAAATTTAAATGATTCGTTAAAAGCGAGTGAATATTTAGCGAAATTTTCAAGATTAATTCGAATGATCATTGAAAAAGCATCGCAAAGCGAAATTTCTCTAAGTGAAGAAATAACTCGCCTAAATTATTATTTAGATTTAGAAAAAGAACGATTTAAAGGGAAATTTGATTTTTTCATTGAAGTTGAACCAGATTTAAACACAGCCGAAATAAAAATTCCAAATATGATTATTCAGCCATATGCTGAAAACTCAATTATACATGGTATTTTACCAAAACATATGCATGGGAATTTATTTATACGATTCAAAAAAGAAAATGAAAATACTTTACTAATTATTATTGAAGATGATGGCATTGGTTATAATAAGGCCAAAGAAAATGCTAAAATTGGTCATAAATCATTGGGAACTAACACAATCGAAAATATTTTAGAATTAAACACAAAGCTAACTGGTAAAAAACAAAAAGTTGAAATTATGGATAAAAAAGATTTAAATGATAAACAACAAGGGACATTAATAACTATATCCATTCAGATATAAACAAATTACTTTTAATAAAATAAATAAAAATAACATCTGCTATACACTAACAGGCCTAAATTCATAAAATATTAAAAAAATAAAACACATATTTATCTTTGTTTTTTGCATCTATTTTTTTCAATCAAACGCACAACAAAAAACTGCTAATTTCTTAGCAGATACTACCTTTGTTTGCTATGGTGATTCTTTATTAATAAGTTTTACAGAAGAACAGATAAGTAAGAATGCAACCATACAATGGGAAACACCTTATGGATCTATCTATAACACTAAATTATACTATATTAAATTTAAAGGGCAATACATTTTGAAAATAAGAGATGGAAAAAAAACATATAATGAAATGACGTATGTTAAAACCTTTGATAAACCAAAAATAAACATTAGAGATACCTTTTTGTGCACTGGTTCGATATTACGTCTTAATACAAAAAATAAATCATTGAAATATCAATGGAGTACTGGTGAAATTGCCGATAATATTAATATTGAAAAGCCTAGTAAATATTGGGTAAAGGCTTTTAATAAAGCTTGTTCATATATTGATACATTTAAAGTAATTGGATTAGTTGGCACCTCGCCAAACTTTGGCAAAGAACTTGTTGTTTGCGAAAATGAACCAAATAAAATATTATCTGTAAAGGCTCCAAATGATGTGAAGTTATATTGGAATACTGGGGCAAATTCAGCCTCTATAAATGCTACAAAAGAAGGTGTGTATTGGGTTAAATCTATATCTAAAAATTGTGGTACAAAAACAGATAGCGTTACCGTAAAATATAAAAATTGTGATTGCGAAATATATATTCCAAATAGCTTTACACCAAATGATGATGATAGAAATGATTTATTTGCAGCCACTTTTCAATGCGAATACAGTTATTATTCTTTGATAATTTCAGATAGATGGGGCAATGTAATTTTTAATTCAAATAATATTAATTCTAAATGGGATGGAAAATTTAAAAGCAATCCTTGTCCAGATGATGTTTATGTTTATCATTTAGAAGTTATTCAAAAAAGCAATGAAAAGAAAGTAATCCGTAATGGAAAAATTTCTTTATTCAGATAAAAAACTATTTTTTATCTGCTAAATAAATAGCAGCCAATCCAAAATTTAATGATTGAAAACTCGTATTTGAATACCCGCATTTATTTAAAATTGCAACAAAATTTTCATTATCAGGAAATGCCTTAATTGATTCAGGCAAATAAGTATAAGCTCGGGCATCTTTCGAGAAAATTTTTCCTAATGTTGGTGTCACGAATCTAAAATAGAATTTATAAAATTGTTTAAACGGAAATTTACGAGGTGTAGAAAATTCTAAAATACAAATTTGACCACCTGGTTTTAAAATCCGGTTCATGTTTAATAAACCTTTTTCTAAATTCTGAAAATTACGCACACCAAAACCTACGGTTATCGCGTCAATCGAGTTATCAGGCATATCGCAGGTTTCAGCATCACCATAATTTAAACTGATTTTATTTTCAGCATTTATTTTTTTTATTTTTTCTCTGCCAAATTTCATCATTCCTTCACTAATATCAATTCCAACAACTTTTGTGGGATTTAACTTAAGCGCTCCAATTGCAAAATCAGCTGTTCCTGTTGCAACATCCAAAATATATTTAGGATTTTTTTCAGAAATCAATGAAATACATTTTTTCCTCCAACCCTTATGAATTCCTAATGAAAGTAGCGAATTTAAAAAATCATAACGAAATGCTATATTGTCAAACATTTGCGCAACTTGATCTTTTTTTGAATCTGAATTATTGTAAGGTGTTATTGATTCCATATAGTTTATTTTTTCAACAAAAGTCGAAGGTTCTTATTTCACGAAATCTAACTTCAATGACTCTTCTAATAGTTGTTCTTTATTAACAGGCATCACGCCAATTTGTTCACACACTAAACCACCCGCTAAATTTGAAATATGAGCAATTACGATTGGATTAACATGCAAAGCTATAAGTAACGAAGCAATACTGATAACTGTATCACCGGCACCACTTACATCAGCAATGCTTCTGATATGAGCAGGTGTATGTTCTTTAATTGATCGGGAGTTTATGATTACACCTTTTTCAGCTAAAGTTACTAATGCGGTATCAAATTTTTGCTTAACCCTAAAGCTACTGATAGCTCGTTGCAACTCATTAATATTATCCGAACTTATATCAAGTTTCAAACCTTCTCTTAATTCTTTTAAGTTTGGTTTAAATAAAGTAACACCTTTGTAAGCATTAAAATTTTTCTTTTTAGGATCAACACATGTTGGTATACCTTTACTTTTAGCTAACTCAACAACTTTCGAAATTAATTTAGGAGTAATTAAACCTTTATTATAATCTTCAAATAATATACAATCAATTTTTTCGTGTTGAATAATATAAGAAATTAGTGTAATGAGTTGTTGTGTTTCTGCTGGTGTAATATCTTCTTCAACTTCTTCATCAATTCTTAAAAGTTGGGTATTATTTCCTATAACACGTGTTTTTTCGGTTGTTATACGAGTACGAGATTTTAAAATTCCTTTCTGACTTAATTTTTGAGTTTTGAGTAATTCTAAAAAATTTCGGCCTTCATAATCAATGCCAATTACTGAACATAAAATAGGATTAGCACCCATTGCCTGTATGTTAAGAGCAACATTTGCAGCCCCACCAAGTCGTTTTTCTTTTTTTGAAACCGCAACAATTGGCACAGGTGCTTCAGGCGAAATTCGATTCACTTTTCCCCACATATAACTATCAATCATTACATCACCAATAATTAAAACATTTAGATTGTTAAATGATTTAAATATTTCACGAATGTGTTCCTTTTTTACTGAGAATTTTTTCATGTATAAAAACTGCTTTTTAAAGCAAAATAATATTAGGTACTTATTAAATTTAATTTAGTTTTTCGATAGCTTCTTTCATTCTTTTTAATGCCTCAATTAATTTATCTTCTGATGTTGCATAAGAAAAACGAATGTATTTATCATCGCCAAATGCAGCACCTGGAACTAAAGCTACGAAAGCAACATCCAATAAATACATTGACAAATCTGTTGCATTATTTATAACAAAACCATTATATGATTTTCCAAATAAAGCAGATACTTCAGGATAAACATAAAATGCACCTTGCGGTATATTAGTTTTAAAACCTGGAATATCTTTCATTAAACCTAGCACCAAATCTCTTCTCTTTAAAAAAGCATCACGCATATAATGAGTGCTTTCTGCAGGCAAATCCATTGCAGCAAGCATTGCTTTTTGAGTAATACTACAGGTTGCTGAAGTAAACTGACCTTGCATTTTATCACAGGCTTGAGCAATCCATTTAGGTGCTGCCATAATTCCGCCTCTCCAACCAGTCATTGCAAAACCTTTAGAAACTCCGTTAATGGTTATAACACGATCTTTAATATCATCAAACTGAGCCATACTTTCGTGCCCACCAACAAAATTAATATGTTCATATATTTCATCACTAATAATATACAACTCATCATATTTTTTAATCACGTCAGCAATTTCACGAAGTTCTTGTTTATTATAAACTGAACCTGTAGGATTACACGGTGTACTAAAAATCATCATGCGTGTTTTTGGAGTAATATGCTTTTCAATTTGAGCTGCAGTTACTTTAAAATCATTTTCAATTTCAGCATCAATCATTATTGGAACTCCTCCAGCCAATTTTAAAATTTCTAAATAACTTACCCAAAATGGTGTAGGAATTAAAACTTCATCTCCTGGATTAATTAAACACAACACTGCATTTGCAATACTTTGCTTAGCCCCAGTTGAAACAACAATTTCGTCAGAAGTATAATTTAAATTATTATCACGTTTAAATTTTCGAGCAATTGCTTCACGTAATTCAATATAACCACTTACGTGCGTGTAATAACTAAAATTATCATTTATAGCTTTAATTGCTGCCTGCTTTATTACTTCTGGTGTTGCAAAATCTGGTTCTCCTAAACTTAAACTAATAATATCAATGCCTTGAGCCTTTAATTCGCGACTCTTACGAGCCATTGCAATTGTTTGCGATTCGGAAATAAGATTTATTCTATCTGATAAGTGTGCCATTTATTTTATTTTTAATGCGTAACAAATCTAATAATTTGAATAAGAATACAAACTTATTTTAAATTAATTTATTCAATACTTTGTTATAAACTTCATTTGTATTTAATTAAATAATTGCTCAATTTTAGAATCATATATTTTAACGGTCAAACAAGTGTTAAATTATCAAATATATCAATCAAAAAATGAATTACTGGATCATTAAATCAGAACCCTTTAAATATAGTTGGGACCAATTTAAAAAAGATAAAAAAACATGTTGGGATGGAGTAAGAAATTACCAAGCTCGCAACAATTTGAAGGCAATGAAAAAAGGCGACTTGTTATTGTTTTATCATAGTAATGAAGGTATGTGTGTTGTAGGTATTGCAAAAGTTGTAAAAGAGTTTTATCAAGACCCAACAACTACTGAAGATGCTTGGGTGAGTGTGGATGTAGCTCCCTTTAAAACATTAAAAAAACCAGTAACATTAGCTGAAATCAAAGCTGATGAATACTTAAAAGAAATGCAATTAGTTAAACTTCAGCGCCTCTCTGTTGGAATTGTTAAACCTGAAGAATTTGACCGTATTTGCATGCTTGGTGGATTATAAATTATATTTTTACATAAAAAAACAATCAATGAATATTATTAAACACTTTCTTTTTATTGTTTTTTTATGTTTAGGTACAAATAACTTTGCGCAATTAAAAAAAGTTTTTCCAACTTTAGTTGGTCATACCCTTGAAGGTACCGCAATTAATTTACCTGAAAAACCTGATAAAAAATTTACTATAATTGGAATTTGTTATAAAAGAAGTGCCGAAGAAAATTTGAAAACTTGGATTCAACCGATGTATGATGTATTTGTAGCAAAAGCCAAAGATACCGACTACTTTGATGTTGCAAATTATTTTGATGTAAATTATTATTTCATTCCATTAATTAGCGGCTTTAAAAAAGCTGCTGCAGATTTTAAAAATGCAACTCAAAAAGAACTTTGGGGAAATGTGATTGATTGTGATACTGATATTAAATTATTGAAAACTGAACTTAACCCAATTGACGACAATCAACCCTATTTTTATGTGATTGATTTGTCAGGAAAAATTATTGAAGTTGTTTCCGGCAAATATTCTGAATCAAAAATGGATAAGATTCAGGATGCGATTGATTAACTTTTCACTTAATCATTTTTTTTATAATAGACTTCATTGTTAGAACTTGGTCGTTTAAATAAAGGCATCTAAAAAAAATCTAAAACACCCTATATTTATTAAGATTACCATATTCGTGAGTTACATGCACCTTTTATTGATTAAAATTTAACAATAAGTTTACAAATTTTCGTAAATTGCAGTATAAATCTGTGGTAAAATGTATAAAATAGTTTTAATAAGTTTATTTATAGTTCTTTTCTTAAATATTAAGGCGCAAACCATTAATTACACATCTATTCAGAAGGAAATCAAATCAACTTTTCCCGAAATTGATTTTTCAAATAAATTATTAGTAGTATCTGTTTGGAATTCTGCAGAAATCACTTCCAGAGAAATAAATAAAGAAATTAACCATACTTATGAATTGTATAAAGGCGCAAAATTCAAGGATGGCTTAAAAGGAATAGTATACATTTCAATTTCAAGTGATTACAATGAAATGCAATATTCTATTTGCATGAAAAAAGACTCTAATTATTATCAATATTCGATATGTGATTTTAAATCTTTCTCTCAAAATTCAAAGTTATATAAGATGGAGCTAAGTCCTTCAATTAAAAATCTAACTTTTAATAACAATGGCGTATTGATTTATCAAAATCTTCCTGTTGATCAAATATTTAAATCATTTAATGCTTTATTAACTAGATAATGAGAAGAAAATTAAATATATTAATTATCTGTTTTATATTCTTAATGAATATTTCTAATGCTCAATCTCCTTTAGATTGTTCAACATCAACGGTTTCAGCTTGTTCAGGCAATCCTTCATTCCCATTTACAATGAACACTTCAACCACAAGTTATGGCGCGGTTATGGATTTGCCAGGAAATTCAACAAGTAGTATTAGTAATCCATCCACAAATCCAGCTGGTATTAATTCTGGTTGTTTATTGGCTGGAGAATTAAACGCAACATGGGTAACCGTAAACATTAGTTCGTCAGGAACATTACAATTTAATATTGCTCAATTAGGCTATACAGACTGGGCTATGTGGCCATTAACTCCCTCAACATGTGCCAATATTCAAAACAATACACTTGCACCTGTTGCATGTAATTGGAACGCTTCACCAACAGGAGGAACTGGAATTGGCCCTGTTCCTCCGGGTGGAAATCCTGGTAATTTTCAACCTAGCATGACAGTTACGGCTGGTCAATCTTTTATTATTTGTGTAACAAATTTTAGTAATGTTAATGGTATAATAAATATGGCATTTACTGGCACTGCCGGAACATCTTGCGTTCCTTTTTCGTCAACTTCAAGTAAAACAATTTGTCCTGGAGCTATAGCAACTTTAACCGCAACCTCAAATTTAGCAGGGGCTTCATATACATGGATGCCTGGAAGTTTAACAACTCAAACAGTAACAGTTTCTCCTGCAGCAACAACTATTTATACAGTCACTGTTGGGGGTACAAATACAATTACTTTAACTTACACAACAAATGTTTCTACTTGCACTGTTACTGTTTTACCAAACCCAACTATCACATTAACAAGTAACAGTATGATTTGTCCAAGTGGCACAATAAATTTATTTACAATACCTGGATTTACAAATTATGTTTGGTCGGGTCCGCCAGCTTATACTCAAACAACAACAATAACTAATGTTTCAATACCTGGTGCGAATTCAGGAATGGCAGGCACCTATTCTGTTATTGGAAGAACAGCACAAGGTTGCACGGCAACTGCAACTACAAGTGTTAGTCTAATTCCAGTATCAAGTGTAACTACATTACCAACATTTAGTGTTTGCCAGGGTGGTAGTATTTTTTTAACAACTACAACATCTGTAACACCTACAAGTTATAACTGGTCAGGTCCATTTGGTTTTTTATCAACTATTCAAAATCCAACTGTTACAACATCTGCCTTGCCTACCAATAGTGGAACATATTCAATTACAACTAATTACACATCCGGAACGACCACCTGTATATATAGCGGTTCTACAATAGTTAATGTAATCCCTGCAATTCCAGCATCTTTACCTGCAATGTCAACCGTTTGTAACAATGGCATTATAAACTTAACAGCACCTATTGGTGGAACCACTTATAATTGGGCAGGGCCTAATAGCTTTACTTCATCGGTGCAAAGTCCAAATATTACTAGCGC
>CAIYSA010000199.1 GCA_903928655.1 uncultured Bacteroidota bacterium | reverse complement strand
GAAAGTGGATTTTACGATGGTTTAACTTTTCATCGTGTTGTACCAGGCTTTGTTATCCAAGGTGGCGATCCAAATTCTAGGCATGGTCCAAAAAGCACATGGGGTATTGGAAATGCTAATCAAACCGATATTCCTGCAGAATTCAACCCCATCTCTCATCAGCGAGGTGTATTATCTGCAGCAAGAGATAATAATATCAATTCTGCAAACTCTCAATTTTTTATTTGTGTTGCTGCAGCAACAAGTTTAGATAATAATTATACTGCTTACGGAAGAGTGGTTGCGGGTTTAAGTTTCGTAGATAATATAGTTTCTTCTGCAAGAGATGCAAACGATAATCCATTACAAAAAATTGAGATGTTTGTCACTCGAGGAATGGTAGACAGCACAAGAATAGATTCTGTTCCAGAAATAATTCAGCCATTAAATAATTTAGCAGGTATCAGCAGTAATTTTCTTTTCAAATGGAAAGCAGTACCCGGTGCATTAATTTATAATTTAGAATTTGCAAGCGATAGCTTATTTCAAAATATTGTTTTAAGAAAATCAACTGCCGTTTTAAGTATGTCTGTTAGCGAGTTAACCGTTGGAAAAGTAAAATATTATTGGAGAATGTTTGCTAATAATGGGGGCTTTAAAAGTCCGGCAAGCGCCACAAGGGTTATTTATACTGGGCTTAACGCACCTCAATTATTATTACCTACGAATGCTTCGATTGGCAAGTCTACGCAAACACATTTTGAATGGAGAAAAGTGGAGCAAGCAAATGCTTATCGCATACAAGTATCTACCACGCCTGCATTTACTACATCGGCAATTAAATTAGATTCGACGGGCATTATCGATACTTTTTTAAATTTCAACTTTTCACTAACAAACAGGAAATATTATTGGAGAATTGCAACCGAGGTAAACGGCATTTCGGGACTCAATGCGACTGCAATTTATTTTACTACAGGAAGTACAACTGGTATTAAAAATACCATGTTGCATGCTATTAAACAATACCCAAATCCCGTAGGCCAAATATTAAATTTTGAATGCAGCACTTTAACCGGCCAAGTAACTTTACGAATCTTCGACCAGCTAGGTAAACTTATAGCAACACAAAAAGCATTTTCCATAAATAATATTATTGCTTTTCCAATACAGTTACCCACTGGGCATTATTTTTATCAAATTAGCGACGCAACTGGCCTTGCTCAGGGTACATTCGACGCTTTATAGTATCAAATAAAACATTGCCGCCGTATTTTTTTGCATATTTGCGGCTTATATAAAAAACCATGACTCAACACCCGCCTGTAGTAGAAAAATTTAATAAATATCAAATTATCACGATCGTTATACTCGCACTTACGCAGTTTACGGTTGTGCTTGATTTTATGGTAATGTCTCCACTCGGAGATATGCTCATGAAGTCGATGGGCTTAACTACTTCACAATTTGGTTTTGCTGTTTCGAGTTATGCTTTTAGTGCGGCTATTGCAGGCTTTTTAACAGCAGGCTTTGCAGATAAATTCGATAGAAAAAAATTATTATTATTTTTCTATATCGGGTTTATTAT
>CAIYSA010000198.1 GCA_903928655.1 uncultured Bacteroidota bacterium | reverse complement strand
GCGCTAGTAATATTTGGACTTTGCACCGATGAAGTAAAGCTATTAGGCCCTGCCCAATTATAAGTGGTTCCACCAATAGGTGCTGTTAAGTTTATAATGCCATTGTTACAAACGGTTGACATTGCAGGTAAAGATGCTGGATATGCTGGCACTACAATAACAGTACTTGTTTTCGTTGTTGTGCAAGTATATGTACCTGAAGTGAAATTTGCTGTAACAGTGTATATTCCAGCTTGAGTTGTCATAATAGATGATATTGTCGGATTTTGAACAGATGACACAAATGCCAATGGACCAGCCCAAGAGTATGAAGTTGCTCCTATGGCATTAGTTAAAGAGAAAGCTTGCGTTCCTCCTTGACAAATAGTATAGCTTGGAGTTGTTGTAATGCTTGATGTAGGAATAAAACCTACAGAAGTTGTACCTATTGCAGTACATCCTAGAGCGGTTTTTCCAGTAACCGTATATGTACCAAGCATACTTGTTGTTGCGGATGGGATTGAAACGCTGGCAATTGTTGTTGTAGATGAATAAGCTGGTGGCCCGGTCCATACATAATTAGTAAAACCTGGAGAAGCTGTCAGATTTATTGTACTTCCAGGACATATTAAACTATTACTTGAGAGCGTTAGGCTTGGGACAGAAAGTACGGTAACTGTTGATGTATTTGTTATAACAGTTGGGGTTGATGTGCCAGGAATCATACCACTAATTGTTACTGTATAAATGGTTGTAACACTCGGACTGACGGAAATAGAGCTTGTAGTAGCTCCGCCAGGATTCCAAACGTAAGTAGGACTCAAAGTCATGCTTGATGTTGCTGAAAGTGATGCTGTAGCGCCTGGGCAAATTGTTTGGCTAGTAGTACCAGAAAGTAATGCACAATTAGTTGAACCTGTACTTCCTGGATTTTGACCAAACGTAATATTTTGCGTCATCCCAGAAAAGTTTGTAATTAGAAGCATATAATATTGTCCAACAATTGCACCTGAAATTGTACACGTTTCTGTTGGTGAACCAGAATAGCTACAATCTACTGTATTTAATGCTGTTAAATTACCACAATTTCCTGTAGCAGTAGTAAATGGTCCCCAACAAATAAAATCTACATCACCACCACCTGTACCTGCAATATTAATAATAATAGTTCCGCTTGTTGAAACTTGAAAATAATACCATGCAGGATTTGGTTGAGAAAATAAACATCCGTAATTTGGACCAGCAGCAGCCGATGTGCCTGTACTTGCTGGGAAAGTAACAGCGGATGGCCCTGCGCAAAATGGCGCGGCACCAGCACAGGAAACTTGAGAATAATTACTAAGGGTAATTATTAAAAATGATAATGTAATAAGTGTTTTAAAAAATTTCATATATCTTATTTCTAGCAAATTAATTACTTATTTTAAAATTATAATTTATTTTAGAGGAGTACAATTTAATTTCTCTAAAGTACATTAATGTGTCCAACAAATTCTCTTTCTTTATTTTTGTAATCTTTAATCGTTATTTTATAAACAAAAACATTCGTATTAGCTAGTTTTCCACCCTTAATTGAACCATCCCAGCCTTTATTTATATCATTTGTTTTAAAAACTAACTCACCCCAACGGTCATAAATTCTCATTTCAAAACTATCACTTAAAAATCCAATTCCACTAACTTTAAAAATATCATTTTTTCCATCTGCTTTTGATGGTGTAAAAGCATTTGGAATAAATAGTGAAAATTCATCTTCAATTTTTAGAAGTTTCATTACCGAATCTCTACAACCAAAACTATTAACAACAGTTAGTGTAACACTGTAAGAATAAACATTTTCATAAATATGAGAAGGGTTTTGTATGTTAGAAGTATCATTAGCATCATTCACAAAAACATCCCCAAAATCCCAATGCCAAT
>CAIYSA010000197.1 GCA_903928655.1 uncultured Bacteroidota bacterium | reverse complement strand
TAATTTTTTTATTATTTAAATAAAAACTCCCACTTTTATTAGTAAAAGTGGGAGTTTTTTGTTTTTAAAAGTAAACCATTTTAATTATCCTTTTATAAACCTATTAGCTTTATTTTTTATTTTTCTCTTGCTGCTGCGTTTTTGTTTTTTTGCAATTTTATTCATTTTTCTAACTGCTTTAGTGTTTTGGCTATTCAATTTTGCACTAGGCTTATCTTTGGCTTTTTTGTCTAAATACGGATTAAAAGCTTCACTTTTTTTGCCGAATTTTTTATGTCTGGCAGATTTTCTCCACATTTTTCTACGCTCATCACTTTCAACAAACTGCGCTTTTAAAGGCAGATTTGCTAAAGTAATTAGTATTAATATAAAGTGAATGTATTTAACCATTAAACAAATAACGTTTTTTTAAACTTTAATTACAATTCAAATTGTATAATTTACTAACAGTATTAATGTTTAAATTGTGTTTTGATGTTTATCCATTTTATAGTAAATTTGTTTGAATTAGAATACGGAATTATGGTAAATAACGATTTGACAAAAGAAGGAATTTTAGAAATTTATAATACTCCATTAATGGAGTTAATATACAAAGCGGCTGAAGTACATAAACAACATCACACTGTTGGCGAAGTTCAAGTTAGCTCATTACTATCTATAAAAACAGGTGGTTGCCCAGAAGATTGTTCATATTGTCCTCAAGCAGCTCGTTATCATACCGAAGTAAAAGTTCATAAATTAATGAGTGTGCCGGAAGTTGACGAAGCTGCGAACAATGCAAAAGCTGGTGGTGCAAGTCGAATGTGCTTAGGGGCAGCATGGCGCGAGGTTCGTGATAATAAAGATTTTGATACCGTATTAGATATGGTAAAAACAATTAATAGTAAAGGTTTAGAAGTTTGCGCAACACTTGGAATGGTAACTGAAGATCAGGCAAGAAGATTAGCTGATGCAGGATTATATGCTTACAACCATAATATTGATACAAGTGAAGAAAATTACGAAAAAATAATTTCTACCCGTACTTTTGACGATCGATTAAATACAATCCATAACGTGCGTAAGGCTGGCTTAACTGTTTGTTCTGGTGGAATTATTGGCATGGGTGAATCTGTAAATGATAGAGTAGGCATGTTATATACTTTGAGTTTATTGCGCCCTCAACCAGAATCTGTTCCAATAAATGCCTTAGTTGCAGTAGAAGGCACTCCAATGGAAGATCAGCCTCCAGTTCCAATTTGGGATATGGTTCGTATGATTGCAACAGCTCGTATTGTTTTGCCAAAAACTGCTGTGCGTTTATCTGCAGGTCGTTTAAATATGAGTATGGAAGGACAAGCATTATGTTTCATGGCTGGGGCAAATTCAATTTTTGCTGGTGAAAAATTATTAACTACTCCAAATCCTTTGTATAATCAGGATATGGAAATGTTTAAAATACTTGGATTAAATACAAAAAAAGCATTTGTAGATAAATTGAAAAACGAAATTGCTTAATTTTTTTAATTAATTAAGCAATGTTTGATAAACGAAAATTTCCTAAAAAACTTGCAGATTTAATTAGTGCTAGAAAAGAAAATTTTTCTTTAAGAAAATTAAATTATAATTATCCCATCATTGATTTTTCTAGCAATGATTATTTAGGATTTTCATCACATGGTTTATTGAATGAAGAGCTACAATCTCTTAAAAAATCAATTAAAGTGGGTTCTACTGGCTCGCGTTTAATTTCCGGAAACTCAAGTTTGTTTAATGAAGTAGAAACCGAAATTGCAACTTTTCACCATGATGAAAGTTCACTTCTTTTTAATTCTGGTTATGATGCAAATGTTGGTTTACTTTCTTCGTTACCTCAAAAAGGCGATTTAATTTTATACGATGAACTTATTCACGCATCAATAATTGATGGTGTTCGTTTGAGTTTTGCTACTCATTATAAATTTGAACATAATAGTATTATTGATTTAGAGCAATTATTAAAAAGACATATTAATTCATTTAATGAAATTTATATAGTTGTTGAAAGTGTATACTCTATGGATGGAGATCACTCGCCGTTAAAAGAAATTGTGGCACTAACAAAAACTTATAACTCCAATTTGATAGTTGATGAAGCGCATGCAATTGGTGTCTTAGGTCAGCATGGAAGAGGTTTATGTAATGAATTAAATATTGAAAAGGATTGTTTTGCCAGAATTTATACTTACGGAAAAGCACTTGGATGCCATGGTGCTTCTGTTGTAGGAAGCAATGATTTGAAAGAATATTTAATAAATTATGCGAGGTCTTTTATTTATACAACCGCAATGCCCGAACATAGTTTATTGGCAATTAAAGCTGCATATATTTTGTTAGAAAAAACAAATGAAATTGAAGAACTTAAAAAAAATATTGAGTATTTTAATAACCAATTAAACTCGAATCTGGATTTTATTGAAAGCAGAAGTGCAATTCATTGTATATTAAAATCAGGTAATATAGCAGTTCAACAGTTAGAGGAAAAATTAGCAAAAGATAATTTTTTCGTGAAATCAATCAAGAGTCCAACTGTTAAAACATATAAAGAAAGAATTCGCATTTGTTTACATTCTTTTAACACAAAAGAAGAAATAGACAATCTATTATTGCTAATTTCTGAATAATTTTATTCAGAAGGCTTGCCTTCATCTTTGTTTTGAGATTTAAAGGCATCAAAATCAAAAGTAAGCGTAAATCGTAATGTATTTTGTAAAGGATTTCGCTGAGTAATTGGAATTAAATAAGCCATATCTAAGCCAAAAACATTATATCTTAAACCAATACCTGCTGTAAAAAATTTACGGTTACCTTTTGTTTTCGCTTCATTAAAATACCCTGCTCTAACTGCAAATGTTTTTGCATACCAATATTCAAAACCAACACTATAGTTAATTTCTTTTAACTCTTCGCTGCTGCCACCTGGAGCATCATTAAAAGATTGTAAAATGCCTTTTGCAATACCTACATTTGGATCTTTACCCGCAGTAATTATTTTTTCTTGAGTTGACGAATTAATCGAATCATTTCCTCTAGAATCTTTTAGATAAATAGGTGGTGTTGGAACCAATAATTTATTTATATCACCATAAAATCCAAATGTATTATACTCATCAATAATCATTTTTAAACCCGCACCTAATCTAAGATTCATTGGAATAAAATCTCGTTGAACTGAGTAACTTACTTTTGAGCCAATATTGCTAAATACTAAACCAGCTGTTGCAATTGCTTTTTTACCATTTAATTCAAATTTCTTTGAGTTATAATAAAATCCTAAATCTACTGCTGTTGAAGTTCCAGCCTTTGTAGCTTGCCCATTACTTAAAGTGTAATTTCCTGTAAGGTTTGAACGGATATATCTCACCGCTAATCCAGCAGAAAATGTTTGAGACAATTTTTGCGAGTAAGCTAAATCTAATGCAAATTCATTAGGTCTAAATTGTCCAGTTGTATTACCAACGATGTCAGTAAAGGTAATATTACCTAATGAGAAATAACGTAATGATGCGCCTATTGCTTGTGTTTTACTAATCTTACTATATCCTGAAATGTAGTACAGATAAATATCTGGTACAAGTTGTTTTAACCAAGGCGTTACATTAATAGCAGCTCCAGATTTCTTTTCAGCAAATGCTAGTTTCGCAACATTCCAATGTATACTATTTCCATCAGCTGGTGTTGCAGCCCCAACTTCACCCATTGCACCACTTCGCGAATCTGGACAAATTAATAAAAATGGAACAGCCGTTGTAATCGTATTTACTCTTCCACTTAATTCTTGTGTTGTTAATGTTTTAGGCGTAGATTGTCCAAGTATTTGACTTGTTATTAAAACACTACTTCCTAATGTTCCTAAAATTTGTTTTTGCATTGTTTTTCTTTTTTAAAAGAGAGACTCAAAGATAAGATTAATTTAGAATTACTAGCTTTTCTATTTTTTCAGCTTTTTTATTATTTAAGTCTGTCACTGAGACTCTATAAATATAAACCCCTCTTGCTAATTTATCTCCAAAATCATCTTTCCCGTCCCACTCTATGCCATCAAAACGAAATCCTTGATTATTTATTGTTTGATTAATAGATTTTACCACTTTTCCTGAAATTGTATAAACTTGAATTAAGACTTTTAGTGACGTACAGCACTGATTATGTTCTATAAAAAATTTTGTTTTTGTAGTAAATGGATTTGGGTAATTTAAAATATGACTAAGTGCTAAATTAGCCTCTTTAGCTACAATAAAATCTGTATAAGCTGTAGATGAATTGTTTTGTACGTCCCAAACTTTTAAACTTAAAGTATGTTTTCCTTCCGCTAATTCATTAAACCCATAACGGATTTTACCAGATTGATAAGTGTTTAAATTAGCCACATAATAATCATTTAAAATAATTGGATTTCCTGATTTAGCATCAATTACAGCAACCAAATCATGACCTATTCCATTTCCAACGGTATTTATTCCGCTAGAATCGATCACTAAAGCATAAATTTTTGGTGTTTCATTAGTTGTTCCACCTGATACAAATTTTTCATCATTTAAAAATAACCTAATTTCAGGTCCTTTATTGTCAACTACAGCATTTTTTTCTGACCCACCAATAATCACTTTATCGTAATACCCGTTAGCATCATGAACGCCATTATGCGCATAGTAACTTATTTTCCCTTTCCCAAAACTGTAAGAAATATCTTTAGGTACTAAAAAGGAAAATGTAAAATCTCCATTAGTAACAACTGACTTACCCTTGTAAATAATATTTTTTTGTATCTTAAAAGTATCAATTAGTGATCCTGAATCGTTTCCTAAAGTTGTTAATTTAATCTCTTTATCAAAAACAGTAGGAAATACAACGCCATTGAAACTGGTTATTTTATTTCCTAATTTATCTCCAATAAAGCCAGTAATAGTAATTTTTTTAAGTGCTTTTAGGGTGTCTGAAGATGTAATCGTAAGGCTATTCGAGTTAATACTTGATGTATAAACTGTTTGTTCAGGATAAGCTAATCTTAATGCGGGATCTCCTAAAATAACAAAGTTCATGTATTGTCTATTAAACAAAATGTCCCTTTTTGTTAAACGATACAAATCGCCAATATGTGGCATCCGTCCATCAATCATTGGTGTAAAAGCATGATTGTAAAAAGCCGTATTTAATGCAAAATTTAAACCCGAAAACGCTAACCTTACCGTTGTCATTAATCCTATTGCTCCTCCGTTTGGATTCAATAAACAGTATTCTCCAGCTGAGGTTCTATCAGGGTCGTCAAATCTACTAAATTCACAAGTTGCAGTAAGCATTAACGGCATTTGATTTATGTTTTTCCAACTTAGTATTTGAGGAACTTCAACATACCTTTCTGCACCTAAGCCAAGTTCACCGCCATGCCCAGTATAATTAAAAATTAAACATCCTTTTTCAAAACTTCTATTTATATCATTTACTACATCTGGATATCTGTCTCCACCTGGTGTAGAATATTGTTGGTATGAATCAGAATGAATTTTATTAACGTTATAGTTTTTGTGGTTGTTGTAAACCGTATTTGCTAAAGCATCAGCCTGCCTAAAATGCTCGTTATTATCTTCATCATCCGAAAGGAATGTGATTGAATTTCTCCAATCGCCTTGCGGAAAACTGTTTGAAGATACATCACAAGAACTTTCTTCTGAATTGACATTAAAATTAAAATTTCGCTTGTAATATTGTTCCATTTTAACAGTAACTGCATCTGCTTCACTTTTTGTTTTTACAGGAAAACGACCTACACCAATATCTGGCAAATCTCCAGCTATTAGATCACCTTCAGCATTATCCATCATTGCAAAAAAATCATCTGTTACAAATGAATCTGTGTAGGATGTTGAAACTATCGTTTGGTAGGTTGGTATCATTGCCGAGTTTCCAGGAGATGAAATTTCTCTGTTTTTATAAGATCCATCACCAAGTAATAATAAATATTTTGTTGCTAAAAGTGGATTTGTAGGTTTAAAATATAACATTTTAACAAATTCTCGAATTGCCCCAATATCAGGCGTTCCTGACGAAAATTCATTATATATTTCAGTGGTTGTTGCTACAGCATAAGTTAAAGTATCATAATCATAATGCATCTTTGCTAGTCTATTTGCATTGTCTAAAAACCATGGATGGGTAACAATTACATAATCAGCTTGCAAAATTCCATGTAAATTTTGGTTTGGAACCGACCCATATGGAGTTGGAACAAAAACGTTATTTTGGTTAAATACCACATATTCATTTAGCGAGTCTGAAGTTGCAGTAAAATCAAAATTACTTAGTGATGAATTATATAATTGATTTTTCGCATTTAAAGGATTTGTTACATCCCAAACTATCGGTACAAAAGAGCCATTATTAATTAAATTATATTTCGCAAAAGTACCAGTGCCTCCAACAACTCGCCTATCTTTAAAATTAAATTGGCTGGTATTATACACTAAATTACGACGAGCATTTATTTCTACATAATCCAACCACCCAATGGCTGTTGCTGTTTGTTTTGAAACTGAAACGTTTAAAAAACTTGAATTTAAAAGACCACCAATTTGACCTTCACCACCATAACCAAGGTCAGAAATATAGTAACTCGTATTTGTTGAAGCACAAGAAATATTAAAGGAACCTCCAATAAAAGAAACAAGATAATTAGACACCAAATCGCACCTTGAAAGTACTTTTGATTTAACATATACGCTATCACTTATAACTGCATCTGGTATTAAAAATGAAAACGAATAGGATGTGTTTAAATCAAATTTTTCGCCATAAAACTCCCTACCACTTTTTACCGCATTAAATGAATTTACCTCATGTATATCTACATAATCTTGTGTTGATGTAGTTTTTGTTGCTGGATTTAGTAATGAGTTTTGTACCTGAACTCTTTTTCCCAAAACATTAATATCAGCATTTATAAAATAATACGAGGTGTCGCTAAATGAATGTAATAAATGATGGTAAGGTATACCGTAACTTGGCCCACGTAACCAGGCATCTGTGCTTTGTCCATAAAACAAAACATAGTCATTCACATCAAAAATTCCATCAGCTTCACCCGATACATTTATTGCGTTTTCCTTTAAATCATCAAAATGAAAATCACTATTTTTTTCAGACAATAATTTTCCTCCGTTTCCATAAATTTTTATATTTCTAGGATCAATTGTTGCCAAATCAATACCTAAACTTGATAAAAAGGCTTTGTCTAATTTGTAAATTCCATTTTTTGTAAGCCCAATTTTATACCATTTTCCAGTAGCTAAAACAGACGCGCTTGCACTTGTAATTTTAGATGCTTTATTTATTGATTGAAAATTTCCTACTTCTGTGTTTTCATAATCCCAATAAGCATTATAAGATTCTAAGTATTCATATTTGTTATTGTTATTTAGTCTAATAGGAACAATTTTAGCAAATGCTATTTTTTCATTTCTTGAAATTCCGGTGCTTTTTGAAATTGAAAATTCTGATGTTATATGTTTTTTGTAATTCGCTATTATATCAATTTCCTTATTAGTTAATTCTCGAGTAATTATATTTTTTAAAATAAAAGAAGGAATATTATTATCTTTTAAAATAATTTTTTCTAAAAAATAAGGTAAATTGTTTTTTGTTACATCTGGATGAGATTTTTCTAAAAACGTATTTTTATTTTCAATAACTAAATTTTCAAAAACGTTAAGATTCTGTGCTTCTTTTTTTTGAGAAAAAACTAAACAATGGAGAAAAATAGAAGAACTTAAAAATAATAGTTTTTTGTATTTATTTAATGAATATTGAGTCATGTTTGTTAAATATATGCTTTGAAACGACAAAGAAAATGAATTATTGTTGATAAAAAGTTTTATTTATAGAAATACTCTATTATATTTGTAATTGGGAATAGATTAAAGTAAAGATAATATATATGGTTAAGAAATTTACATTATTGCTTGTTGTGTGCTGTGTATTAGGCTTTTTTGCTGATATAAAAGCACAAGATCCTCAATTTACACAATTTTACGCAAATCCTACATATTTAAATCCTGCTTTTGCCGGTACAGCTCGTTGTCCTCGTATTTGTATGAATTATCGAAATCAATGGCCTAATATCTCAGGAACTTATGTTACTTACGCAGCCTCTTACGATCAACACGTTGATGCATTTAATGGAGGAATTGGAATTAATGTAATGCAAGATGACCAAGCGAGAGGAACACTAAAATCTACTTCAGTTAATTTAATGTATTCATATTTATTACCTGTAAATCGTGAGTTTTCATTAAAATTTGGATTGCAAGCAGGTTTCTTTCAAAAAGCATTGGATAAAACTAAATTAAATTTTGGTGATATGATTGACGCAAGACGTGGATTTGTTTGGAATACAAATGAAAACTTGCCTATTACCAATAAACAAGGATTAGATTTTGGCGCAGGGATTTTGGGTTATAGTAAAAAATATTTTATTGGTGCAGCTTTTCATCACATTACTCAACCTGACGAAGGAATGTTAGGCCCTTCTAAACTACCAATGAAAATAACAGGCCATGCTGGTGCAATAATTCCATTAGAAAAAGGAAATCAATCTTATATTTCGCCAAATGTATTATTTATGCAACAACAAAACTTTACTCAATTAAATTTAGGCTTGTATTTTGTAAAAGGTAATTTTGTTGGTGGTATTTGGTATCGTAATTCTGATGCCTTTATTGTTTTAATAGGTATTCAAACAGATCATATGAAAGTTGGATATAGTTACGACGTAACTGTTTCTAAATTATCAAGTAATACCGCTGGTTCTCATGAACTTTCTTTGCAAATGCAATTTGAATGTCGTCCAAAGAAAAAGAAATATAGAACTATTAGTTGTCCATCTTTTTAAAATATTTTGTAACCTTTTTAATAAACTTTCGTTATAGCTTTAAATAAAACAAAAATTATGCAATTTAAATTCATCAAAAGTAGCAAAACATTAGCAATCATTTTATCGGTTTTAGCCATTTCTTGTTCTAAAGAACGTTCAGGCGTTACAGGTTGGGCATACAATGAAACAGATAATGGAGGCTTTGAAAAAGTTCCATACGAAGAACAAGAAACAGGACCAGGTTTGGTTTTAATTGAAGGCGGATCATTTTCTATGGGTCGTACTGAAACTGATGTTACCTACGAATGGAATAATGTTCCTCGTCGTGTTACCGTTTCTTCATTTTATATGGATGAAACAGAAGTTAGTAATTTCTCGTATTTAGAATATTTATATTGGACTAATCGTGTGTTTGGACCAACTTTTCCAGATATTTATCAAAAAGCTTTACCAGATACTTTAGTTTGGAGAGAAAAATTAGCTTATAATGAGCCATACGTTGAGTATTATTTACGTCACCCATCTTACAGAGATTATCCCGTAGTGGGTATTGATTGGTTGCAAGCTAATGAGTTTTGTGCTTGGAGAACTGATCGTGTTAATGAGTTTATTTTAATACGTGAAGGTTTATTAGAACACGTTCCTAATCCTTCTGATCAAGATTATTTTAGTACTGAAGCCTATTTATCTGGTAAATGGCAAGGACAATTAAAACAAAAACTACCTTCTTTTGATGATCAAAATCCGGAAAGAGATGTTAGAATGGAAGATGGTATCTTTTTACCAAAATACAGATTACCAACAGAAGCTGAATGGGAATATGCAGCTTATGGTTTAATTGGAAACACAATTGGTGAGCGTATTACAGACAGAAGAGTTTATCCTTGGAATGGACATGGTGTTCGTAATTCTGACGACAAATACATTGGACAAATTAGCGCCAACTTTATTAGAGGAAATGGTGATATGATGGGAACTGCAGGTTTCTTAAATGATAATGCAGATGTAACAGCTCCAGTATATTCTTATTGGCCAAATGATTATGGTTTATATAATATGGCTGGTAATGTTTCTGAATGGGTAATGGATGTTTATAGAGCTAGCACAGCTCAAGATGCTGATGAGTTTCGTCCTTTCCGTGGTAATGTTTTTGTAACTCAAGTAAAAGATAGTACTGATAATACAATTTCAACAAACATTGATGGACCAATTTTTCAAAAGTTTAACCATAAAGTAAACGTTCCTTCTGCTCACGGTGTTAGTAGCGAAACGTCTGAAGCTACCGATAGTGTTTTAACAACATTAACAAAAGATGCTCAAGGTTATGCAAATGCTCCTTCTGACGGGAAATCTGATATTCCTGGCCGTGTTAAATGGAGAGAAGTTTCTGCAGCTGTTTCTTCAGATAATTTAGATGAAAGAAGAAATTATAAAACGTCAGATTATATTAGTTATTTAGATGGTGATGTTAATTCATCTTTGTATTATGAAGCTGGTGAAGATGCCTACGGAGATAAAGCCGACAAATTAATGTATGAATACGCAAAAACTTCATTAATTAATGATAAGTCACGTGTTTATAAAGGTGGTAGCTGGAGAGATAGAGCTTATTGGTTAAACCCTGGAACTCGTAGATATTTAGATCAAAGGCAAGCAACTGCTTACATTGGCTTTAGATGTGCCATGGTAAGAGTTGGTAGCCCAGTTGGTTTAGGAAAATAAAACTGTTGAAAACTATATGAAAGCCCTTTCGAGAAATTGAAAGGGCTTTTTATTTTTATAGCATGAAAGAATTCACGAAAACCGAAGAAATATATAGGTTATTTATTGACTGTAACCAAAAAGTATCTACTGATACTCGAAAAATTGTAAATGGCTCCATTTTTTTTGCATTGAAGGGTGATAATTTTGATGCGAATACATTTGCATTAACAGCAATAGAAAAAGGTTGTAAATACGCTATTGTTGATGATGTAAATTTACATAATGGTATAACTGTTTTTGTGGTTGAAGACGTATTATCAGCCCTTCAAAGTCTTGCAAAATTTCACAGAAAACAACTTACAATTCCTATTATAGGAATTACCGGAAGTAATGGTAAAACAACCAATAAAGAATTGATTCATGCTGTATTATCTAAAAAGTATAATGCGTATGCAACTTTTGGGAATTTAAATAATCACATAGGCGTTCCTTTAACGTTATTGCAAATTACAGCTAATCATGAAATTGCAATCATAGAAATGGGCGCAAATCATCAAGGGGAAATTGAGATGTTATGTTCGATTTGTGATCCTGATTTTGGATTAATAACTAATATTGGAAAAGCTCATTTAGAGGGATTTAAAGGAGTAGAAGGTATTAAAAAAGGCAAAAGCGAACTCTACAAACATATAAGAAATAAAAACGGAAAGATTTTTATAAATGGAGACGATGCTGTTTTAATTGAATTAGCAAGTGGTATCGAAAAAATTTATTATGGCGAAGATGCATCATTTGATGTGCACGGAAAATTAATTCCAAATAATGAGTTTGTTGAGTTTGTTTGGAATTTAAAAGAGAAAAAATTAGACGATAAACCATTGATTAAAACTCATTTATTTGGCCATTATAATTTTATAAATGTTTTGTGCGCAACGTGTATCGGAAATTATTTTAAAGTTGATGAGGATTTAATAAATGACGCCTTAAGCAGTTATTTACCTGAAATGAATAGATCTCAAGTAAAAAAGACGAAAAGTAATACGTTGATTTTAGATGCTTATAATGCTAATCCGAGTAGTATGATATTAGCAATTCGGCATTTCGCAAAACAATCATTTAAAAACAAGTATATTGTTTTAGGCGATATGTTTGAGTTAGGCGAGTTTAGTGAAAATGAACATCAATTAATATTAGAAGAGTTAAGCACATATAATGATATTAATTGTTTGTTAATTGGAACTCATTTTTATGAGTTTAAGAATAAATATTTAGGATTTTCATTTTATAAAGAATTGAACGATGTTGTTGAAATTTTAATAAAAAATCCTATTACTGAATCTAATTTATTAATTAAGGGATCGAGAGGAATTAAACTTGAGAAATTAGTTGAATATTTGTAGAAAATTTTTTATAAAAAATGAGTATTTTAATTATTAAATTGTTAAATTTGTTTTAAATGTTGTTTAATAATTAAATATAAAAAATATGAAAAAACAGGTACTTTTTGGTTTTGTAGCTTTAACTGCTTTGTCAGTAAATGCTCAAAGATCAAGTAAAACAATTGCCAATCCAAAGGCTAAAAAAATGGAAACTTTCAAAGTAATCCCTACATTAGAACCTAACTTTGTTACATTACCATCAACTGTTGCTTCAAATAAATCGTCAGCAGTTGCTTACAAACGAATTTCAGGTTCATCAAATGCATTAGGAGTTATTGTTGCAGAGTCTCGCGCAATTAATTACATGCCAGGGACAAACACAGTAGGATTTATTTGTCGTGCAACTTCTAATCTTTTTGGTACACTTGGTGCTGCAGGTAATTCTGGTACAATAGTTTATAACTGGTCATCAAATAATGGTACCAGTTGGGATTCAACTGTTTTAGCAACTGATGCTACGCATTTTAATCGTTACCCAACTGGTGCAATGTATAATCCTGCTGGAAATACAGTTCCTGCAAATGTTTATGCAGTTGGTTCTGGTCCATGGCATCCAGGTGCAAACTGGCAAGGAAATTTTTTCGCTACAAAAAAATTAAACACTGGGTATTCAGCTACTCCTGGCCCAACAACTTATATGGATAACCTAGCTTTAACTGGTGTTCAAAAGAAACAAGATTTTACACGTATAGAAATGCAAGTAACTAGCGATGGTATTGCTCATGTACTTGGTGAATTATTGACTGACGCAAATTCAACAACAGCTGCAGGACAAGCATGGAGAGGTGCAATGTTAAACAAAGGTACATTTAGTGCTGGTTCATTTTCATGGACTCAAGATTCATTAAAACCTAATTTTAAAATTGATGGTACTGGAGCAAAAGAATCTTATTCTTCTTACCAACAAGCGTGGTCTGAAAATGGCCAAATTGGTTATGTTTATTTCTTTGGTGTTGATGCATTAGCACTTCCTAATACTGCTATGAACTCTTACCAACCTTACGTTTACAAAACAATTAATGGTGGTTCAACATGGGCGCGTCATGCTGCTTTATTTAATTTCACTACAATTCCATCTGTAAATTCAAGATTATATACAGTTCATTCTTCAACTTTAGCTAAACCTTTTATTGCACCAGGAGAAGGAGCTTCAGGAACTGTTGATGCAGCAGGTAATTTACACCTTTTTGCTTCAATGAATTCTGCTTATTCTGATCATGTCGATAGTTTAGGATATACATTATCTCCTAATTATAATGATATTTGGAATTATTTATACGACTTCAAAACAACTTCAACTGGTTGGACTGCAATGATTGTAGATTCATTAAATTGTGCTGCTCCAGTTGCTGCTGAATCTAATTGGCCTTCTTCTACTGGTAATTTAACTTATGACGCTCGTTTACAAATTTCCCGTACTCCTGACGGAAATAATGTATTTTATAGTTGGGCTGATAGTGATTCTGATGTTGTACAAGCTTCATTTCCACACGTAAGCACAAGTCCTGATATTTACATGAAAGGTTATGATTTAACAGCTAATAAAATGACATGTAAAAAGAATATGACAAGAGCTAAAACAAATATTGAGTTGAATGCATTTTTCTTTTTTGCATCGCCAATAGTTGCTAAGCCAACAGCTACTTCTTATTTAATTCCTACTTCAATTACTTTAGGAGACGGTGGTGTAAATAGTGGAGACGCTGGAGTGAGTCATTATTATATTGGAGACAATACATTTACTCAATCTGAATTTACAGTTACTGTTAATACTCCTGGCTGTGTAACATCAACAGGTGTTAGTGTAAAAGAAGAATCTGCATTAGTGTCTTCATTAAACTTTTATCCGAACCCAGCATCAACAAACGGAACTGTTGAAATTCTTTTAGCTGAAAATGCTAAAATGGAATTAGTAGTTATTAATAGCGTTGGTCAAGTAGTTTATACTACTGCTGTTAACGGATTTGCTGGTAGCAATAAAGTTAATATTGATTTAAATAATTTAAGTAATGGTTTATATTTCTACCAAGTTAATATGGCTAACAGTAAAGCTGTTACTAAGAAATTTGTAGTTAATAAATAGTAATCTAAATTTTATAAAAACCACCCAATAATATTGGGTGGTTTTTATTTTAGAAAAACTTTTTTATATTTAAAATAAGTGTATATTTGCACTCTAAATTTTTAAATATACATTTAGAAATTCGGGGTGTAGCGTAGCCCGGTATCGCGCCACGTTTGGGACGTGGAGGCCGTCAGTTCGAATCTGGCCACCCCGACAAAGCCTTTCAGAAATGGAAGGCTTTTTTGTTTTATAGATGTTTGTAGTTTATATTTTATATAGTTATTCACTAAAGAAATTCTATACTGGGTTTACTGCTGATTTAAAGCAGAGAATGATGTTTCATAATACAGGAATGAATCATTTCACTAAAAAAGGTGTTCCCTGGAAGATAATAAAGACCTTTGAATTTCCTAATAAATCAAGTGCTATGCAATTAGAACAACAAATTAAGAAGAATAGTTCAAAGCGTTATTTAGAAAGAAATAATATAGATTATAGTATTTAGTTTGCCGTCAGTTCTCACGCTCTAGCGTGATGGCCACCCCGACAAAAGCCTTCTAGAAATAGAAGGCTTTTTTTATGGATTTTTCTTTAAAATAATTTGCAGTTAATGGTTTCTCAGGCGTTAT
>CAIYSA010000196.1 GCA_903928655.1 uncultured Bacteroidota bacterium | reverse complement strand
TTATCAGTTAATGATTTATTAAGTAAGGCAGTAAATTGTTCTTGATGAGTCATATTATTAATGTTTTAAAGTTCGAAGATACATTAATCAAAAGAAATAATGCATAACGATTTTGTAATAATATTTTAAATATGAAAATACTGTGTAATAAAAATTGTTTGTATATTCGTTTTAATCAAATGAGTAAATTATTTTTCATATTTCTTTTTTTTGTTTCTATTTGCCGAGCTCAGCAAAATGAGTTTGATAAATATGGTCCATTTGGGTCAAAGGTATATACTGATTTAAAATTAGCCTTGGATGTTACGAAAAATGTTTACAAAATGGATTTGAGTTATCAAAAACTCGACCCTAAATTATACGCTAAAATTGGAAAATTAAAAGATTTGCAAGTGCTTAAATTAAGCGGAAACGAAATTAAAACCTTTCCTGACGGTTTTTTTGAAATGTCTAACCTATTATATTTTGCTAGCTTTAATAATGAGTTTCCTCTTTTTCCTGCGGAGATGAAAAGACTTCAAAACTTAAATTACTTAGAATTTTTTGGAGCAAAATTTGACAGTATTCCATCGGACATTGCTTATTTAAGTAAATTGAAATGTTTAAAAATTTCATCTACAAATGATACTTTAAAATTACCAACAACATTAAAGTTTTTGAAATTGTTAAAAGAAGTTTCAATCGAAAATTGTGTTTTAGATAGCTTTCCAAAAGAAGTGTTTAAAATCCCGAATCTTACTTTTTTAAGTTTAATTAATGTAAATGCTTTTTATTTGACTAAGCATTTTGAGCGTTTTACAAATTTGGAAGTTTTAATTTTAGATGGTAATCAATTACAATCAATTCCATATGAAATTTATAAGGCTAATAAACTGAGATTGCTTTCTGTAAAAGGAAATCATTTATCTAAATTACCTGATTCTATTTCTCAACTCGAAAATCTTACACTTTTAGATGTCAGAGGAAATGGGTTTTCGAAAGAATACATTGATGAATTAAAAGCACTTTTGCCTGGTTGCGAAATCCGATTCTAAATATTAGGATTCAAATTTTTCTAAAAATCCTTTCATAAACCAATCTGGCGGAGTAATTGGTTTGTTTTTTATTTTATCTATAAAAACTAAAGTCACCGAACCCGTATTTAATAATTCGTTTTTTTGGTTATAGCATTCGTAATCAAATGTAATTCTAACTGATGGTAATTTACTTACAGTAGTTACAATACGAATTTCATCATCATATAGCGCAGGTTTTTTGTAATTAATATTAAGATTAATCACCGGCATTAAGATCCCATTTTCCTCCATTTCCTTATAACTAAAACCAAGGCTTCGCATAGCTTCTACACGGCCAACTTCATAATATTGAGCGTAATTTCCATAATACACAAAACCCATTTGATCGGTTTCGGCATAACGAACTCTTAACATTGTTTCTATTTTAATCATACAAATATTATATTATATTTAAAGCGTCTAATTTAGTTTATCAATTATGAAATTTCCTATAATTTTTTTATTTTTTTTA
>CAIYSA010000195.1 GCA_903928655.1 uncultured Bacteroidota bacterium | reverse complement strand
GTTACCGTTCGACTTGCATGTATTAAGCCTGCCGCTAGCGTTCATCCTGAGCCAGGATCAAACTCTCCATTGTAAGTTTGTTTGATAATGCTCTTCTTCAAAAAAAGAAAAATATAATTTATTTAGGACTTGTTTCTCAATTTACTATTAGAACATAATAATAAAAGGGATACTTACTATTTCTTTATCTTCACAATATTTTCAAAGAACTTATTTATATAATTTTTCTGAACTACTCAGAAATATAAATTCAAGTTTTAAAATAACTCCCGTTTTCTTTCGGGGCGACAAAAGTACTAATACTTTTTTAATCTGCAAAATATTTCGGAAAAATATTTTTTTTTATTTTTCTTGCTTTTAAATGAACTGTTCCGTTTCAAAGCGGGCGACAAAAGTAGTCATTATTTTTAATCTGCAAACTTTTTTAAAAGAATTTTTTATTTTTCTTTTTTTACTCCTCAATGAACAACCGTTTGTTTTAAAGCGGGGTGCAAAAGTAATAAACTTTTTTAATCTGCAAGTCTTTTTTAAAAATATTTTTATTTTTTCGACTCCTAAACAATGAACGGGCGCATCTTTTTATTTAAGCGGGGTGCAAATGTACTTTGATTTTTTTCAGCTGCAAGTGTTTTGATCATTTATTTTTAGTTTTATTTTGAATTGTCTGATTTGCAGGCTGATAAAATTTGAAACTATCTGTTTAAAATCCTTTAATTATGAAATAAGGAGCTATTTCCTATTTAATTCGGCCTTGGGTAGACTTAAGAGTATTGTCATACAGTAATCACAGTTATTATTATACCTGTGCAGAGTATCGCTAAATACATTTTATTTCTTTCCTTCAACGTTTACGACTATAACTCATCTTACAGGTGTAATTGCTTTGATGTATTCTGTTAATTGTCCTGTATTTATTACAAATTATAAATCTAATCCGTTTTAGATTGGCATTAATGTGGTTGCGTTATAAGATATATTGTTTGAAAGGGATTAACCTTTTTCACATTGTAGGCTAGATTTATAGTGAAGGTGACAGTGGGATATGATATTGCGGCTTGTGTTTATATAAAGCACATTAACATGTACCAGCAAATCCAAAAGCTAAAATAGCTCTTACAATGTTTTATGCGCGCCGTCGCAAAAGCCTGGATTTCCAGTATGCTTGCAATTACACAAATAAGCGATTTTAGTTTCTTCAGCTACAAAGACTTTCGGAACAAAAGAGGAACCTTTATGAGAACCATCACAAAATGGTTGATTCGTTGATTTGCCGCAAGCACACCATGCGTATGTTTTACCAGCTTCTAATTGAACTGGCAGAGGGGTTTTTCCCGCAATTGTTGGTTTTTCCATTTTTATTTTTTTAAAATTTTATATAAAAGTATGAATTATTTTAAGAATTATGATCAAAAGTTCGAATCACATTAAAATACAATAGGACTATACTTTTTTTCGAAAAAAGTACGAACTCACAAAATTGAAAACAGGAACCTGTAAATGTTATTTATGATATAAGTGATAGAGTGTATAAAAAAAATCAAAAATATTGCTTTGTCCTTCCGAGTGGACTTCACAAGCAAAGTCTCGAACCAGTTACTAAAGGATATTGAAGTGCTTTCTGAATTAAAACGATATATTTAAAGACATTAGATTGATTAGACATTTTTTTTTACATTTATAGAAAATCAATAATAAACAATAAAATCATTTCTTTTTTTTAGGCATATTTTGTATAGCCCATTTTGACATACTATCAATTATTGGAAGTAAAGTACTTCCATAAGGTGTAATTTTGTATTCAACCCTTGGCGGTATTTCCGGATAAATTATTCGGTCAATTATCCCATCTTTTTCTAATTCTCGAAGTTGGTTGGTTAAAGTTTGCTTACTTATTTCTGTTATATTTTTTAGTAAAAGGCTATAACGGTTTCTTTCAGTTCGTATCATATAAATAATACTAGGCTTCCATTTTCCGCCAATTATATTCATACAATATCCTACAGGACAATTGCCCGGCACGAAATCTTTTGTCTTTCTAATTACTGTATTTGCCATTAGTCTATAATTTTAGTCTATATACATAAAGTAGATGTATATAAATTATTTAGGCAAAGATAATACTTTTGCATAATATTAATTTAAAAAAACATAAAAATGAAACTTTTAGAATCAGTAAAAATAGGTAGCCAAGTACTAAAAAATAGTATGGCGATGGCACCAATGACAAGAAGTCGTGCTAACTTTAATGGAGTTGTTGGAGAATCAACCGTTCTATATTACAACCAAAGAGCAAGTGCTGGACTTATTATTAGTGAAGCAATAAATATTAGTAAACAAGCTACCGGTAGTCCATTAACACCTGGTATCTATAATCAAGAGCAAATTGATGCTTGGAAAAAAGTAACGCACGCTGTTCACGAAAAGGGAGGTGTTATTTATGCCCAACTTTGGCACACTGGACGTGTTGGACATTCGCTTGTAAAAAATGGTGAGCAACCTGTTGCGCCCTCAGCTATTTCTATAAATGGACAACAGCATTTTACTATGGAAGGAATGAAAGATTACGAAACTCCAAGAGCATTAAGCACAGAAGAAGTTGAAGGTATTGTTCAAGACTATAAACTAGCAGCTATAAATGCAATTGATGCAGGTTTTGATGGCGTTGAACTTCATGCAGCATTTGGTTATTTGCCGAATCAATTTTTAGCTGATAGCGCTAATCAAAGAACAGATAAATATGGTAACAGTAATGAAAATCGCAATCGTTTTGTTTTAGAAGTAATGCAAGAAATAGTAAGTGCTATTGGTGTTGAAAAAGCCGCTATACGATTATCTCCAACAAGCACTTACAATAATATAATTCACAATAACCCGATTGAGCAATTTACATTACTACTAAACGAACTAAACAAAATGTCATTGGCTTATGTACATATTATGAATGTACCTTTCCCTGCCGATAAATTTCCGAAATATCCTAAAGATTCGGTCGAAACGTTTGGGGATTTATCGAAACATACAATTATTGCAAATTGTGGATATAGTCGTGAGTCTGGCGAAGCCGAATTAGAAAAAGGCATTGCAAAATTGGTTTCTTATGGAACTTTATTTTTGGCTAATCCTGATTTACCAAAACGTTTTGAATTGAATTCTGAATTAAATCAACCTGATAGAGCTACCATGTACGGTGGACAAGATAAGGGCTACATTTATTATCCATTTTTAAACAACTAAAACTTTTATACAATGAACAGAATATTAGTAATCTTGACAATCAATACTGAAAACCTACCTGAAAATTTTCAAGAAATAATAAAACATGAACGCGAAGTAGTTGCTCAATGGAAAGAAGCTGGATTTTTAGAC